>JASHSR010000257.1 GCA_030038645.1 Gammaproteobacteria bacterium | reverse complement strand
GATCATGGCGCCGTGGTCATCTGCGATCGGCGCATCGTCGAGCGCCCCTACGGGCGCGTGCTCCTTTCGGCGCTCCCGTCCATGCGCCGCACGCGCGACCCGCAGGAGGTCCTCCACTTTCTGCGCACGCATGCACCGGCGGAGCGGCCGTGACGGACATGAGAATCCTGGCGGTCGACACCGCGACTGAAGCCTGCTCGGCGGCGGTGCTGACGCCCGAGGGAACGGCAAGCCGCTACCTCGAGCTCGACCGCGGTCACTCGGAGCGGATTCTGGGCATGGTGGACGCCGTGCTCGGCGAGGCGAGGCTCGCGCTTGCCGATCTCGACGCCGTCGCGTTTGGCCGCGGGCCTGGAGCCTTCACCGGCGCTCGCCTGGCGGCGAGCATCGCCCAGGGGCTCGCGTTCGGAGCGGGCTTGCGCGTCGTGCCGATCTCCGATCTGCGCGCGCTCGCGCAACGAGCGCTCGACGCCGCGCCCGCCGCGCAGAGCATCGTCGTCTGCGCCGACGCGCGCATGAAGGAGGTGTACTGGGCCTGCTACCGGCGCGGTGCCGGGGGGCTCGCCGAGCCCTGCGGGGAGGATGAGCGGGTCGGCGCGCCAGAGACGGTGAGCCTGCCCGGCGAGATGACACCTCCCGTTCACGGCGTCGGCCGAGGCTTCCTCGCCTACCCGCAGCTTGCGGCGAGGCTCGCGGGAGAGCTCGCCGCCCTTCACGCGGACCTGCTGCCGCGCGCCGACGAGGTGGCCCGGCTCGCGGCAGTGGAGCTCGCGGCGGGGCGCTCGGTCGCGGCCGAGGACGCCCTGCCGACGTATCTGCGCAACGATGTCGCGCGGCCTGCGTCACGAGACTGACACGAAGGGCTCGCGCGGCGATCCGCTGTCATGAGAATGTCATGATCGGGCTCTGTAATACCGCCGCCATGCCCCTTCGCATCGAATGTCCAAGCAAGTTCTAATTGTCGAGGACGAGCGGCCGATTCGCGACATGGTCTCGTTCAGCCTGAGACGGGCGGGATTCGAGGTGCGCGAGGCCGAGGACTCCCGCTCGGCGCGCGCCTCGCTCGCCGATCGCAGGCCCGATCTGATCCTCATCGACTGGATGCTCCCCGACATGAGCGGGCTCGAGCTCACCCGGGCGATCAAGCGCGACCGCGAGACGCGCGGGCTGCCGATCATCATGCTCACGGCCCGCGCCGAGGAGGGCGACAAGGTCGCGGGCCTCGAGGGCGGGGCGGACGACTACGTGACGAAGCCCTTCTCGCCGCGCGAGCTCATCGCCCGGATCAACGCGGTGCTGCGCCGGGGGCAGCCGAACGGAGACGGCGAGCTCATCGCCGTCGAGGGGCTCGCCCTCGACCAGGCGAGCCATCGAGTGCTCGTCGGGGAGCGGACCGTTCCGCTCGGGCCGACGGAGTACCGGATGCTCGAGTTCTTCATGACCCATCCGGAGCGGGTCTACACGCGCGATCAGCTCCTCGACCGGGTCTGGGGCGGCAACGTGTACGTCGAGGAGCGCACGATCGACGTGCACATCCGCCGCCTGCGCAAAGCGCTCGAGGAATTCGGGTACGATCGGCTGGTGCAGACCGTGCGGGGCTCGGGATACCGTTTCTCCGCGCGCACGAGCTGAAGGTTCCGATCCGTTTCGATGCGCTCCGGGAGCGGGCTCCGGATGTCCTTGGCGTTCCAAGCGTTGTGGTTTGCCGCAATCCGCCTCGCCGGGGCGGTCGTCCTCGGCTTGCTGCTCGGCTGGCTCCTCGGCCACCTCTTCGCCGGGGTCGCGCTCGTCCTCGCGGGCTATCTCGCCTGGCAGCTCGTCAACCTCTTTCGCGTCGACTGGTGGGTGCGCCACCGCGGCTTCGCCGACCCTCCGGACATCGGCGGCGCCTGGGGCAATGCGATCACCCAGATCGTGCGGCTGCACCGGCGCAAGCGCTTCCACAAGCAGCGATTCGTGCAGCTGCTGCGGCAAATCCAGCGCTCGACGGCCGCCTTGCCCGACGGGGTCGTCATTCTCAACGCGGAAGGGGAGATCGTCTGGTTCAACCGCATGGCCGCGCTGCTGCTCAACCTGCGCCGCCCGGCCGACCTCGGCCTGCGCGTGGACAATCTCGTGCGCCAGCCGGAGTTCGTGCGGTACCTGGCCGGCGAGCAGTACGCGAATCCCGTGATCATCCGCTACGGGACGGGCGATGCGCTCTACCTCTCGCTGCAGATCGTGCCGTACGGGGAGGGCCAGAGGCTGCTGCTCGTGCGCGACGTGTCGCGCCAGATGCGGCTCGAGGCCATGCGCAAGGACTTCGTCGCGAACGCCTCGCACGAGCTGCGCTCCCCGCTCACGGTGATCTCGGGCTATCTCGAGACGCTGAGCCAGGACCCCGCCCTCGAGCCCGACCTACGGCATCCGCTCGCCGAGATGCGGCGGCAGGCCGACCGGATGACGGCGATCATCCGTGACCTGCTCGAGCTCTCCCGGCTCGAGGCGACCGACAGCGAGGCGCAGGGCGAGCCGATCGACGTGAGCGCCCTCCTCGAGACGCTGCGCAAGGACGTGCTCGCCCGCCCCGAGCGCCCGGGCGAGGTGAGGCTGCGCGTGGACTCCGATGCCCGCCTGATCGGCAACGAGTCGGAGATCCATTCGGCG
>JASHSR010000256.1 GCA_030038645.1 Gammaproteobacteria bacterium | reverse complement strand
CGAGCCTCACGCGAGTCGTCGGCCGCTGGCAGTACGTGTTCTCGCTCATGCCGACGCGCTCGATCACCTACGACGGCTACACCACGCAGACCCAGAATCTGCTCATCCCGAGCATCACGGTCGGCTCGGTTCCGAGCGGCTACCTGGGCCAGGCGCTGTTCGAGCAGGGCTTCGTCGCCCAGCTGCGCGGCGGCACGAGCCTCACCGGGGCCGGCGACCGCTTTCTGCAGCTGCACGTGACCGGCCAGCACACCTTCGACTGGTCGCAGAGGTGGCATCTGCTGCTGCGCGGTGAGGCGGGCACGAGCCTCGTCTCGCGGCTCACCGACCTGCCGGGCTCGATGCGCTTCTTCGCAGGCGGCGAGGGCAGCGTGCGCGGGTTCGACTACGACGCTCTCTCCCCCGTCGAGGAGCAGACGACGGCCAGCGGCGGCAAGGTCTTCCTCAACGTCGGCGGACGCGACGTGCTCACGGGGAGCGTGGAGATCGAGCGCGACGTGACCCACAGCATCGGCGTCGCGGTGTTCACCGACGCGGGGAACGCGTTCAACGACTTCGGCCACTCGGGAGATCCGGAGTATCCGCATTTCATCGAGTACTCGGCCGGCATCGGGCTGCGGTGGCGGCTGCCGGTATTGACGCTGGGCATCGACGTCGCGCAACCTCTCTCTCGCCCGGGCGAGGGCCCGCGGTTCGACATCTACTTCGGTCCCAAGCTCTGATGCGGCGCTCGATCCTCGCCCTCGCTCTCATCGTCCTCGCGGCGCTCGCGCTGCCGCCGGCCGCGTTCTATTACGCGGCATTCACGCAGAGCGGCCTGCGACTCGTCGCCCGCGTGGTGCCGCGGCACATCGGCCATCTGCGGCTCGCCATCGTCGGCGTCAGCGGCACGGCGACCGGTGGCGCCCACATCGATCGGCTGGAGATCGACGAGCCCCGCGTGCACCTGCGGCTCGAGGGAGTCGAGGCGCGGATCACGCTCGCCCCGCTGCTGCTTCAGACCTTACACGTCCCGCAGGCGAGCTTCCGCAGCGTCCTCATCGAGGTAAGGCCCTATCCCGACGAGCACTCGAGAAGGCGCCCGAGATGGCACTTTCTGCCCCATTGGCTGCAAATCCGGGCGGACGACGTACGTATCGCCTCCGGCACGCTCGTCGTGCCGGATGGTCAGCGCTTCGATGCCACTCAACTCGAAGGGGCGGGCCTGGTGCGCCCGAGAATCGTTCGGGTCGACCGGGCGGGCATGACGATGAAGGCCGTGCGCTTCACGGGGCATGGCCTGCTGCGGGCGGGCGAGCCGTTCGGCATGGATGTCGCGACGCTCACGACCATCCGGGTGCCCGGCCAGCCGGCATGGGTCATCGAGGCGAGCGGCAAGGGCACGCTCGATTCGCTCGCGGTCCGCGCCCAGTTCGTCGCGCCGCTGCAGGCGAGCTTCGTCGGCCGCGCCACGGACCTCACACGCGAGTGGCGCTGGCAGGGCGAAGCGAGCATCGAGCGCTTCGACCTGCGTCCCTGGCACGCGAGCGGCAACGCGCTCGGCCGCGTGAGCGGCCGGCTCACGCTCGAGGGAGACGGGGACGGATTCACGGCGCGGGGACCCCTCACCCCCTCGAGCCTTCAGGCCGGCGCGTTCGACACGCTGTTCCAGGGCTCCTACTCCGATCGCGTGTTCACGGTCCGGCACCTGGAGATCACGCACGCCGCATCGGGTCTCGACCTGAGCGCCCAGGGCGAGATCGGGATCGCCGCCCACGGGCCGAGGCTCGAGCTCACGGGGACGTGGCGGAGCTTTCGCTGGCCCCTCACCGGAAAGTCGGCCGCCGTGAGGAGCTCGTCCGGGCAGTACGTCCTCCAGGGCATCTGGCCGTATGAGCTACACGGCTCCGGTGAGCTCGCGGTGAGCGGACTGAAGCCCATCGGGATCGATCTCATCGGCACGCTCGGCAAGCAGCAGCTGCTCATCAGCAAGGCCTCGCTCCGCGCGTTCGGCGGAACGGCCGCTCTCACGGCCGGCACGGTGGTCTGGGCCCCGCGCCCGTCGTGGTCGGCTTCCGGGACGGCGACGGACGTGGACCCCTCGAGCGTCCGGCCCGATTTGCCGGGACGGTTGACGTTCGGCTTCGAGGCGGCGGGCTCGCGCTTCGATTCCGGCACCGATTTCTCGCTCGCCGTGCACGACCTCACGGGCGAGCTGCGCGGCTTGCGCGCGCAAGCGCAGGGCGAGATCACGCGGCAGGGCACGGTGTGGAAGCTCGCGGGCGTGCAGGGACAGCTGGGGGCCAAGGGACAGCTGACGCCGGCCAGGGGACAGCTGATGGGGGCCAAGGGACAGCCTGCCGGGACGGCCTTCTCGCTCGATGGAACGATCGACAAGCAGGAGGTCGACCTGCGCTTCGCCGTCGCGGCGCAGGACCTCTCTCTGTTCGATCCGCGGATCCGAGGCCGCCTGCTCGCGAGCGGCACGCTGCGGGGGCCGCGCAGGAGTCCCGCGATCGATGCGACCGCGAGCGGCACCGCGATCCGCTACCGCGGCCTGTCCCTCGGGAGCTTCAACGCGCGCGTGGACTTCGACCCGCGCGGCAGCGGACCGTCGCTCGTGCGCCTGCAAGCGCACAACCTCGCGTACCGCCGGCACAAGCTCAACGTCGCGTTCGCGCTCGGCGGGCCGGCGGTCCGGCAGAGTGCGACGCTCACGCTCTCGGACGCTGCATACCGGCTCGACTCGCGCGCCGCCGGAGCGTTGGCGGGAGGCATCTGGACCGGCCGCATCGAGAAGCTGAGCTTTATCGGCGGGGGGGCGCATCTCGCGCTCCGGGCGCCGGGCGCGGTCACCGCCTCGACGGATGAGATCCGCGTCAATCAACTGTGCCTCCTCGGCAAGCCCGCGCGCGTGTGCGGCGAGGCCGATTGGAGTCCGGGCCGCTGGTCGGTCTCCGCGCTGGCGGGCGGCCTGCGGCTCGCGATGCTGACCGCGGGACTCTCGCCGACCGTGCATTACACGGGCACCGTCGGCGTGACGGCGCGCGTCTCCGCGAGCGGGACCGCATCGGCGCAAGGCCGGCTCTCGGTGACGCTCGCGAACGCCGAGATGCTCCGTCAAACGCCCGACGGCCGCCGCGTGACGACGAAGCTCGGCTCCGGCACGCTCGCGGTGAGCGCGACAGCCGAGCGGATCGAGGGTGAGTTGAGCCTCGATGCCGGCACGGCCGGCTCGATCAAGGGACGCTTCGCGGCGCAGCGCGCGGCGGCGGGATGGCGCGACTCGCCTCTGACGGGCACCCTCGCGGCGCAGGCCTCTCTCGAGGCATGGGCGCCCCTCTACGCTGGGCAAGTCGATCGAGCCTCGGGCAAGGCGAGCGCCACGCTCGACGTGGCCGGCACGCTCGGCGCGCCGCATTTGAGCGGGGCGGTCGAGATGGCGGACGGAGCGTGCGACCTGTATCAGTACAACCTCGAGGTGAGCGGCGCCGCGCTGCAGGCGCGCTTGCTCGACGACGGAATCGACTTCCACGGCACCGCCCACATCGGCGCGGGGACGGCCTCGGCCGCGGGCCACCTCGAGTGGCGCAACGGCGCGCCGTTCGGGCATCTCAAATTGAGCGGCTCGAGCCTGCGCGTCGTCGATCTTCCGGAGGCCGTGATCGACGCCTCCCCGAATCTCGACTTCGGCATCGAGGGGCAGAGCGTCAACGTCACGGGCACCGTCACGATTCCGCGGGCGCACCTCGCGCCCGCCGAGCTCACGAACGCCGTGCGCGTCTCCTCCGATCAGGTCATCGTCGGGGAGCAGGCCGATCCGAGCCCGGCCACGCAGCTCAAGGTGGCGAGCACGATCCGGATCGAGCTCGGAGACGGCGTGCGGATCGAGACGCAGGGACTGACGGGACGGCTCACGGGCAGCGTGGTGGTGAAGAGCGGCGAGGAGGCGATCACCCGCGCGACGGGCGAGCTGCGGATCGCCGACGGAAAGTACTCGGCCTACGGGCGCACGCTCGACATCGCACAGGGGCGGCTCATCTATACCGGCAGCCCCATCGACGATCCGGGCATCGACATCCGCGCGGAGAAAAGCTTCCAGGACCCGGACGTGGGCGCCGCCGTCGCCGGCATCAACGTTCGCGGGACGCTGCGCGAGCCGCAGATCACCTTCTTCTCCGAGCCGCCGCTGCCGCAGCAGCAGATCCTCGCGCTCGTGTTCGCGGGCGGCACGCTCTTCGGCGGGCCGCAGCTCGGCGCCACGGCGAGCACCCAGACCTCGAAGAGCGAGAACGCCCAGCTCATCGGCCAGGGCGCGGCCGTGCTCGGCTCGCAGATCGGCCTGCCGATCGGCATCGAGCCGACCTACAACAACGACACGGCGCTCGTGCTCGGCAAGTACCTCTCGCCGAAGCTCTACGTGAGCTACGGCATCACCCTCATGCAGTCGCTCAACATGGTGAGGCTGCGCTACACGCTCGGCGACCACTGGGCGCTCAGCACCGAGTTCGGCCAGCTGGGCGGCGCGGACCTCGTGTACACCTTCCAGAAGTAGGCGGCCACCGCGGCGATTGGCCCGCCTAAGCCCTGGCAGGCTCGCGGCCCCTCGCGCGCGTGACGCCGGCCGACCGCGTCGCGACGGCAGCAGACGCCTCGCGGTCGCCGGACGCCCCCGCTTGACAGCGTCCTGCATGAATATGCATAATGCGCGCAATTTTATGCATATCCGCCTGTCCCGATGTTGACCGACCACGCTCAGCTCGAGCGCCGCAGCGCGATCGTGAGGATCCTGCGCAACGGCGTCGTGCGCCGGCAGACCGAGCTCGTCGGGCTCCTGCGCAAGGATGGGCACGACGTCACGCAGTCCTCCGTGAGCCGCGATCTGCGCGACCTCGGCGTGCTGAAGGCGAGCGGACGCTATGTTCTGCCGCCCGACGAGATCACACGGGCCAACGGCGACTTCGACACCCTCTCGCAGTTCGTCCGCCAGGTCCGTCCCGCAGGGTCGTGCCTCACCGTCGTGCGGACGACGATCGGCGCCGCGCCGAGCGTCGCTGTCGCCATCGACAAGGCGGAATGGCCGGAGGTCGTCGGCACGATCTCCGGCGACGACACCATCTTCATCGCAACCGACCGCGAGAGCGCGCAAGCGAAGCTCATCGGCCGCCTGCAGTCCCTCTTCCGCCTCTGAGGCCTCACCGATGAGCCCGCAATCCACCGGCGCACAGCCGATCGTTCTCGCCTATTCGGGCGGCCTCGACACCTCGTTCCTCGTGCCCTGGGTGGCCGAGCACCACGGGCGGCCGGTCATCACCGTCACCGTCAATACCGGCGGAATCGACGCCGAGGCGGCGAGGACGCTGCAGAAGCGCGCGCAGGAGCTCGGCGCCGTGGAGCACCACCTCGTCGATGCGCGCGCCGAGTACTTCGAGCAGGTGCTGCGCTTCCTCATCATGGGGAACGTGCGCCGCGGGCAGCTCTATCCCCTCTGCGTCGGCGCCGAGCGCGTGATGCAGGCGCAGACCATCGCGCGCATGGCGCGCAAGCTCGGCACCGCGACGATCGCCCACGGCTGCACCGCGGCGGGCAACGACCAGGTGCGGTTCGAGGTGGCGCTGCGCACGCTCGCGCCCGACCTGCAGGTGCTCGCGCCCGTGCGCGACAAGGCCTTCAAGCGCCAGGAGGAGCTCGAGTATCTGCAAAAGCGCGGCTTGCCCGTGCCGCCCTTCGGCGCGGCATATTCCGTCAACCGCGGCCTCTGGGGCGTCACGATCGGCGGCAAGGAGACCCTCACCTCCCACGGCAGCATCCCCGATGAGGCCTGGGTGCTCACGCGCGATGCGTTCAGCCGCCCGCGCGCGCCGGAGCGTCACAGGCTCTCCTTCACGCACGGCCGCCCGGCGGCGCTCGACGGCAAGGCGCTCGACCCGGTCTCGCTCATCGAATCGCTCGAGGCGATCGCGGCGCCCTTCGGCATCGGCCGCGGCATCCACCTCGGCGACACCATCATCGGCACGAAGGGCCGGGTCGCGTTCGAGGCGCCGGCCGCCGACATCCTGCTCACGGCCCACCGCGAGCTCGAGAAGCTCGTGCTCACCGGGCGGCAGCAGCGCATCAAGGAGCTCGTCGCGCAGCCCTACGGCGACCTGGTGCACGAGGGCCAGCTCCTCGACCCGGTCTGCCGCGACATCGAGGCGCTCCTCGTGAGCTCGCAGGCGCGCGTGACCGGAGACGTGCACCTCTTGCTGCGGCCGGGCAGCGCGTTCGTCGAGGGAGTCGATTCGCCGCACTCGCTCATGGCCGCATCGAAGGGCGTCTACGGCGAGGCCGCCGGCGAATGGACCGCGGCGGATGCGCTCGGCTTCTCGAAGATCGCCTCACTCCCCGGCGTGTTCCACCGCCGCGCTGGACACACCGCGGAGGCGTCCCCCGAAGGGCGAGCGCCGGAGGGGCAAGCGCCCGGTCACGACGACCGGGCAGGCACCACTCACCAGGGACGGTCCCTTGGAGGAGAGTCGAGCACGTGAGAACGATCGTCGTGGACAAGATCGCCTCCGTCACACAGGCCTGCGGCCTGTCGAACGAGGTGCGCATCTCCCCGGACATTCCCTCGGAGGAGGGAGTGGTGCTCGTGGTCGAGGTGCTCACGAACAAGTCGACCTACAACACGCTCGAGCTCACGAGCGGGCGCATGGCGAAGGTCGTCAAGGGGGACATCGTCGTCGGCGCGCTCGGCCACCGCAAGGCGCTCTTCGGCTACTCGGGCCACGTCCCGCAGTCCTTGAAGGCCGGCGATGTGATTCAGATGCTCAACATCGGCGGTGTCCTCGGCATCTGCGATTCGGTGAACCCGGAGAAAGGCAGGCCGTTCGACTGCCGCGTGCTCGGCGTGGTGCTGCATTTCCCGTACCTCGGAGAGCGCATCGGCGTGCCGGCGCGGGTGGGCTACCGGCCGCTCGTTTTCGATGCGAAGCTCGACACGCACGGAGTGCCCGTCGTGGCGCTCGCCGGAACGTGCATGGAGGCCGGCAAAACCGCCGCCGCGTGCTCCATCGTGAGCCGCATGCGGCACCGCGGCCTCGTGATCGACATCTTCAAGGCGACGGGCGTATCGCTGCGCCGTGACATTCTCGCGATGGAGGATGCGGGCGCGAGGCAGTCGATGATCTTCACGGACCTCGGCGTCGTGACCAGCACCGGAGAGAACGGTCCGGCCCTCACGCGCACGATGCTCACGGAGCTCTCCGCCGCCAAGCCGGATGTCATCGTCTTCGAGCTGGGCGACGGCATTCTCGGCGCCTACGGCGTGGACGCGATTCTCGCGTGTCCCGACATTCGCGCGGCGCTCACCGGCGTCGTGCTCTCGGCCAACGATCCGGTCGCGGCCTGGGGCGGCGTCATCCTGCTGCGCGATCGGTTCAAGATCGAGCCCTGCGTCGTCACCGGGCCCGCGACGGACAACCGGGTGGGTGTCGAGATCATCGAGCGGCAGCTCGGCGTTCCCGCCTTCAACGCGATGAGCGACGGCGCGGCCCTCGGCGACCGCGTCATCGAGGCCGTCGGGCTCCTCGCCCGGTGCGCGGCGGCATGAGCGGGCGCCGCGCCATGAGCGGGCATGACGGCACCGGCGCGCGGGGCGTCCCGGTCGGTCGGGTGACAGGATGAGCGCGCGAGTTCCTGTCGTCGTGCTCGGCGGCAGCGGCTACGTCGCGGGCGAGCTGCTGCGCCTGCTCGCGGCGCACCCGGGCTTCGAGCTCGCCGGCGTGCTGTCGGAGAGCAAGCCGGGCGAGCCGGTGGCGAGCGCCTTCCCGCACCTCGCGAGCGCATACCCTGATGCGCGCTTCAAATCGCAGCCGCAGATCGAGGCCATCCTCGCGGAGGCGCCGGCCGCCGCGCTGCTCTCCGCCGCGCCCCACGGCGTCGCCGCGCCGCTCATCGACAGCCTGCTCACCGTCGCGGAGCGCGCGGGCAAGCATCCGCGCGTCGTCGACATCTCGGCGGACTTTCGTTATCAGTCGGCGGAAGCCTACCAGGACGTGTACCGGCATCCCCATGGTGCCCCGCACCGGCTCGCGGAGTTCACCTGCGCGCTGCCCGAGCACCTCGAGAGCTTGCCGACTCGTCACGTCGCGCATCCGGGCTGCTTCGCGAGCGCGATCCTGCTCGCAGCCGTGCCGCTGCTGAAGCTCGGGCTCACCGCGCCGGCGCTCTTCGTCTCCGGCATCACGGGCAGCACCGGCTCCGGGCGCAAGCCCGTCGAGGGCACTCACCATCCGCTGCGGCACAGCGACGTCTACAGCTACAGTGCGCTCGCGCACCGGCACGTGCCGGAGGTGATCGCTTGCGCGCGCGCGGCCTCGGGCGTCGAGGCGGACTTCAGCTTCGTGCCCTCCTCCGGCCCCTTCGCCCGGGGCATCCATGTGACGGTGCAGGGATCGCTCAAGTCCTCGATCGACTCGGGGCGCGCGATCGCGGCGCTGCGCGACTTCTACGCGCGCGCCCCGTTCGTGAAGGTGCTCGACGAGGCGCCGAGAGTGAAGAGCGTGGTCGCGAGCAACTACGCGCATCTTTCCGCCGCGGCGAACGGCCGCACCGTTGCCGTGCTGTGCGCGCTGGACAACCTCACGAAGGGCGCGGCGGGCGGCGCGCTGCAGTGGCTGAACCGCATGTATTCGCTTCCCGAGACCACGGGTCTCGAGGCGCCCGCGCCGGGATGGACGTGACGAGGTATCTATGAGCTCCGCAGCCGCAGTCAAGCCATCGACCCCAGACGGTTCGGCCCCACGAGGACCCGCGCAGCACGGATCGGGGCCGCACGGATCGGGTCCGCCCGGTTCGGCCTCGCCCGTGCCGGACCATCTGGCGCGTGTGTTCGCGCAGTATCCGCTCGAGGTGGTCTCGGCGGAGGGTGTGTGGCTGCGCGGCAGCAAGGGAGAGCGCGTGCTCGATCTATACGGCGGGCACGCCGTCGCGGCGCTCGGCTACGGCCACCCGGGCTGGACTCGCGCGCTCGCCGACCAGGCGCGCGCGTGCCAGTTTCAAACCAACGCCGTCGTGATGGATGTCCGCCTGCGCGCCGCCGCGCGGCTCGTGCGCTTCGCGGGCCTCGGCCTCGACACGGTGTTCCTCGTGAACAGCGGCGCCGAGGCGAACGAGAACGCGCTGAAGATGGCATTCCGGCTGACGCAGCGCGCGCACGTCGCCGCCCTCGAGCACAGCTTTCACGGGCGCACGGCGGCGGCCGGCGCGGTCACGTGGGGCGCGGCGCAGAAGTGGTACGGGTTCCCGCGCGCGCCGTTCGACGTGAGCTTCATTCCGCGGCGCGACCTCGCGGCGATCGAGCAGCACGTGACGGAGCGGACCGCCGCGGTCATCGTCGAGCCGGTGCAAGGGCTCGGAGGCGCCTTCGACATGGGCGCGCCCTTCTTGCAGGCGCTGCGCCGGCGCTGCGATCAGACGGGCGCGCTGCTCATCTTCGATGAGGTGCAGTGCGGGATGGGCCGCACCGGGCACCCGTTCGCGGCCGCTCTTTACGGCGTGACGCCGGATATGATCACGTGCGCCAAGGCGCTCGGGAACGGCTTTCCCTGCGCCGCCCTGCTCATGTCTGCCAAAGTCGCGGGCGGCGTGAAGCTCGACCTGCTCGGCACCACGTTCGGCGGCGGCCCGCTCGCCTGCGCGGCGATCGAGGCCGTGATCGAGGCGATCGAGTCGGAGCATCTGCTCGAGCGCGTCCGCCGCGTCGCGGCCTACATCCGCGAGACCTGCATCGTCGGGCCCGTCACGGGGCATCAGGGCGCGGGCTTCCTCACTGGGCTGCACACCACGCGGCCGGCCAAGGAGATCCAATCGGAGCTGCTCGCGCGTGGCATCCTCACCGGCACCAGCAGCGATCCCCATGTGCTGCGCCTGCTCGCGCCCTACATTCTCGAGGAGCAGCACGTCGA
>JASHSR010000255.1 GCA_030038645.1 Gammaproteobacteria bacterium | reverse complement strand
ATTCCGGTGTCGCGACGGCGGGGGCGTGGTAGCTCGGTCCGACCATGCAGCCGCTTGCGGCGACCGCCAGCACGAAGGCCGCGACCGCGGCGGTGCTCGCGGCACGAAGGACGATTCCGGGCGGTGGGGTCATGGATGCGCCTCGCGGGGCATTCTGCGGGTCACCGACTCGCCTCCCGCGCCGATCGAGCCGCAGGTGACGCTCTTCCGACGCCGATGCCCGGAGAGGATCTGAGCAGGAGCAGAGTGGGGATCACGAGAGTGCCGACGACCATCAGCACCCAGAAGCAGTCGAGAAAGGCGAGCATGCTCGCCTGCCGCTGCACGGTGCGGTAGATCTCCCCGACCGCGAGTCCTCCGGCCTCGCTCGCCGAGTGGCCGAGCCCGATCAGCGCCTGGCGGATCCGCTCGACGCCGATCGTGTAGTTGGGATTGAGCGGGTTCAGCGTCTCGGTGAACCGCGACTGGTAGAACTGCTCGCGATCGGCGAGGAGCGTCTGCACGAGAGAGATGCCGATGCTGCCGCCGAGATTCCTCATGACGTTCATCATCGCGGTCGCCTGGCCGGTCCGCTCGCGCGGCAGGCCGACGTACCCGGCATCCGTGAGCGGAATGAACATGAACGGAATGCCGATCACCTGCCACAGGCGGGCCCACGCGACCTGCGAGAAGGACATCTGCGCGTTGAGGTGGTTCATGTGCCACAGTCCGAGGATCGTCGCGGTGAGGCCGATCCCGATGAGATAGCGAGGCTGGATGCGGCCGGACAGCGCTCCGACGGCGCCCATCGCCACGAGCGTGCCGAGCCCGCCCGCGGTGAGCGCGAGCCCCGCCTCGGTCGCCGTGTACCCGAGCACCTGCTGCAGCAGCTGCGGAACGAACTGCGTCGTGCCGAACATCACGACGCCGACGATCGCGATGACGAGCGTCGCGACGGCGAAGTTCCGATGCGCGAGCAGCTTCAGATCGAGCAGCGGCTCGCGCGCCGCGAGCTCCCGGACGATGAACGAGAGCAGGCTCACGGCGGCGACGACGGCGGTCGTGCGGATGAGAGTGCTCGCGAACCAATCCTCTCGCTGTCCGCGGTCCATCGTGATCTCGAGGAATCCGAGGCCGAGGGCGATCAGCGCCGCGCCGGGCACGTCGAGCCGCAATCCGCGACGCCAGCGCTCCCGGCGCTCGCGCCTGAGCAGCTCGGGCTCGGTGACGAGCGCCTGCACGAGCAGGAGCGACAAGGCGCCGACCGGCACGTTGATGAGGAAGACCCAGCGCCAGCTGTATTGGTCGGTGATGTATCCGCCGAGCGTCGGCCCGATGGTCGGCGCGAGGATCACGGTGAGGCCGAACACGGCGAGCGCCTGCCCGCGCCGTCGCGGAGGGAACGAATCGACGAGCATCGTCTGGGTCACGGGCTGCAGCCCTCCGCCCGCCATGCCCTGCACCACGCGGGCGGTGACGAGGAAGGCGAGGCTCGGCGCGAGCCCGCAGAGGAGCGATGCGAGCGCGAACAGGCCGACGCTCACCATGTAGTAGCACTTGCGGCCGAGCACATCGGACAGCCAGCCGCTCAGGGGAATCACGATCGCGTTGGACACCAGATAGCTCGTGAGCACCCAGGTCGACTCGTCGTAGCTCGCCGAGAGGCTTCCGGCGATGTGCTGCAGGGAGACGTTCGCGATCGCGATGTCGAGCACTTCCATGAACGCGGCGATGGAGATGACCGTCGCGACCACCCAGGGGTTGCGGTTGCCCGCCGCGGAGCGCTCTGGGGTCCAGCGCCCTCCGCCGCCCGCGCCCTGCGACCCACCGCCGGTCCGGCGCCCCGCGCCTCCGGCGTCCACACGCTCCTCTGCGCCGCTCATCTCAGCGTACGCTCACGCGCGGCTCGACCGACATGCCGGGGCCGAGAACGCAGCCCCGCGGCACGCGGTCGAGCACGATCTTCACGGGCACCCGCTGGACGACCTTCACGAAGTTCCCGGTCGCGTTCTCGGGCGGCAGCAGCGCGAATGCCTGCCCGGCGCCGCGCTGGATGGAATCGACGTGGCCCCGGATATCCGCGCCAGGGCAGGCATCGACGTGCACGCGCACGGGCTGATTCGGACGGATCTCGGCGAGCGCCGTCTCCTTGAAATTGGCGGTCACCCACAGTTGCAGCGGCACGATCGCCATCAGCTGCGTGCCCGGCGCGACATAGTTGCCGACCGCCACGGAGCGCTGCGCGACGTAGCCGGACACGGGCGCGACGACGCTCGTGTAGCCGAAGTTGAGCTGCGTCTGGCGGACCTCGGCGCCGGTCGTGCGCAGCGCCGCCTCGCTGCTCGCGAGCTGCGCCCGGGCCGTCTCGATCTGCGCGGAGGCGGTGTGAGTCTGCTGGCGGGCGGCGCTCTGCTCGGCGACCGCGCTGCGTGCGCTCGCCGTCGCCTGATCGAGCTGCTCCTGCGAGACGGCGCGCGGGGTGAGCGCCTTCAGCGCGCGGTAGCGCCGCAGATCGCTCAACGCCTTCTCGGCCTGGGCCCGCGCGGAGGCGAGGTTCGCGAGCGATTGGCGGTAGGCGGCCTCGCTCGCGCGCACTTGCGCCTCGGCTTGCGCGAGCCCTGCGCGCGTCTGCGCCTGCTGCGCCATCGCCTGCTGCAGCCGCGCGCGCGCGTCCGCGGCATCGATCTGCACCAGGAGCTGCCCCGCCTCGACGAACTGGTTGTCCCTCGCCAGGACCACTGCGACCTGCCCCGAGACGCGCGGCGCGACGTGCACGATGTGCGTGTCGATGAACGCGTCGTCGGTGGACTCGTATCGCCGGGAGTGCAGCCACCAGAGCAGAGCGACGACCAGCAGAAGGGCAAGCGCGACGCCCCCTGCGATCCGCACCGCTGGGCGCTGTGTGAAGCTCGGGCCGCGCTCGCCGCTCTCGCGGTCACCGCCCTGAAGCTCGCCAGTCTCGCGGCCGTCGCTCTCGCGGTCGCCAGTCTCGCGCTCGCCGGCCCGCTGTCCGGCGTGTCGGTCTTCGTCGCTTTCCGGCCGCCCGTCGCGGCGCGGTCGCTCGAGGCTATCGGCACGCTCTTCGCTCACTCGCACGCGATCCGATTGGAGACGGGCAGGTCTCATCACAACTCGCGGGACAGCGTGGCGGTTCCCCCGCCGGGAGCGCACACTTCGGCTTCGGCTGGCGCAAGCTCGAGCCGGCCCGGATGCCACGACCCTCCGGCGCCAGGCGGCAGGCGGCTGCCGCATCAGAGGGGGAGATCATGGCCAGAGCTCGTTTCCCGTCCGTGGGGCGTTTCGCCCGCTTCTTGCCGGTCGCCGCGCTGCTGCTCGCGGCCGTAGCGCCTGCGGCCTTCGCGGCGGGCCCCGGCCACGCCGATTGCGCGAGCCTCATGCACGTCGCGCTGAAGGACACCCGGATTCTCTCCGTCGAGACGGTGAGCGGTCCCTCGTTCACGGCCCCGGGCGCGCGGCAGGCGCTGACGGGCCTGCCTGCGTTCTGCCGCGTGAGCGCGGTGATCTCGCCGGCGATCCACTTCGAGCTGTGGCTGCCGCTCTCGGACTGGAACGGCAAGTTCGAGGGGACGGGCAACGGCGGCTACGCGGGCGCGATCGTCTACCGGGAGCTCGCGGACGGCGTGCGGCGGCACTACGCGGCGGCCAACACCGACATGGGCCACAAGAGCACATTCCCCGACCCGGGCAGCTGGGCGCTCGGCCATCCGCAGCTCGTGATCGACCAGGGCTATCGGGCTCAGCATCTGACGGCGGTGAAATCGAAGGCAATCGTCCGCGCGTTCTACGGCGAGCGGCCGCGGCGGTCGTACTTCGTCGGCTGCTCCTCCGGAGGCTGGCAGGGCCTCACCGAGGCGCAGCGCTATCCGCGCGAGTACGACGGCATCGTGGCGGGCGCGCCGGCGATGGAGGTGATCCACCTGCACGCGGGCACGATCTGGACGAACCTTGCCGCGATGCAGATCTCTCCGACGAAACTCCGCCTGATCACGAATGCGGTACTCGCGGAATGCGACGGCAGAGACGGCGTGAAGGAGGGCCTGCTCAACGATCCGCTGACCTGCCATTTCTCGCCCTCCGAGCTCGCGTGCAAGGCGGGCGAGAGCCCCGCCACCTGCCTGACGCCGGTCGAGGTCTCGGCGCTCGAGAGGATCTACGAGGGGCTGCACGACTCCTCGGGACAGCCGATCTATCCCGGCTGGCCGCGCGGCGTCGAATACGCGCTCGCTCTCATGCGCCAGCCGTTCGTCGCGGCGCTCGCGGCGAGCACGTTCAAGGATATGGTGTTCGAGGACCCGAGCTGGGACTATCACCACATCGACTACGATCGCGCCGTGCGCCTCGCCGATCGGAAGGTGGGCGGCATCCTCAACAACTCGAGTCCGGACCTGCGGGCGTTCCGCCGCGCCGGTGGCAAGCTGATCCTGTGGCACGGATGGGCCGACCCCCTCATCTCGCCTCTGCACACGCTCGAGTACTATCAAAAGGTGGCGGCGTTCTTCGCCGCCGGACATCCCGGCAGCGAGGACGCCGAGATCGCGCGGATCCAGGGCTTCGCGCGCCTGTTCCTCGCGCCCGGCGTCAACCATTGCGGAGGCGGTCCGGGACCCGACCAGTTCGATGCGCTCGGGGCCCTCGAGCGCTGGGTGGAGCGAGGCGTCGCGCCCCAGCGCATCGTCGCGTCCCATCTGACGCACGGCGTCGTGGACCGGACCCGGCCTTTGTGCGCCTACCCGCGGGTCGCGAAGTACTTGGGCCACGGCAGCACCGACGACGCCGCCAATTTCGCGTGTCGCATGCCCTGACTCCGCGCTCGCGGCCGGCGCGCCGCGGCGGCGCCGAGCCGCGCGGTGGCGGAGGGGAGCGGCGTGACTTACCATCTAGGCTCCGCGCAACGGGCAGGAACGAACAACGCATGGCCACACAGCAGTCCGCACCTCCGGTGCTCACCGAGCTCAAGCTCACTCCGGCTCTCAAGGACACCGTCAACACGGCGCTCGAGCGCGGCAGGATGATCGCCGTCGCGTACGTGAGCGCCGAGGGGCGGCCGGAGCTGTCCTTCCGCGGCAGCGTGCAGGCGTACAGCGACACGCAGCTCGCCATCTGGGTGCGCAATCCCTCGGGAGGCATACTCGCCGCGGTGCGCGGCGGCAGGCCGCACATCACGCTGCTCTACGGAGAGATGCGGCCCGACTACAAGGCGTTCGTGACGTTCCGCGGCCGCGGCCGGATCGAGTCCTCCGAGGCCGCCCGGCGCACGGTCTACGAGCGCTCGCCGGAAGTCGAGCGCAATCTCGACAAAGAGCGGGGCGGCGTGCCGCTCATCATCGACCTCGACAGCGTGGAGGGATTCTTCGGCGGCACCGTGCTGAAGATGCGCCGCTGACGCGGTGAGCGCCGCCACTTCCCCCCGGCGCGGAGCCACCGCGCCCCCGCAGGCCGTATTGCGGCCGGGCGGGGGCTCGCTGCGGCCCGGCACCCCCCTGCTGCAACCGGGCGACATCGTCGACGTCGTCGCACCCGGCTTTCGCTCCTCGGCCGAAGGCTTGCAGGCGGGCATGCAGTTCCTGCGCCGCCTCGGGCTCGTGCCGAGAGCGCCGCGCGGAATCTTCGGGACGGATCTGCTGTGCGCCAATTCGGACGGGCTGCGCTTCGAGCATCTGAAGCGGGCGCTCGGCGCGCCCGACTCGCGGTGCGTCTGGTGCATCCGAGCGGGTTACGGCGCAATCCGCCTCGTCGAAAGATTGATGCGGCTCGCGCCGCCCGCGCGCCGCAAGCTATTCGTCGGCTACAGCGATGCGACCACCATCCACTACTTCCTCAACCATCACTGGGGATGGCCGTCGCTGCACGGCCCGCTGCTCGACCGCCTCGGATCGGGAACGGTGCGCGCGGACGAGCTGCAAGAGCTGAAGGCCGTGCTGCTCGGCGGCCTGCGGCAAGTGCGATTCGCCGGGCTGACGCCGCTCAACTCGGCGGCGCGCAAGCCGCACATCGTGCGCAGCAAGCTGTTCGGAGGCAACCTCACCGTGCTGCAGACGACGCTCGGCACGGCACTGCAGCGCCGGCCGCGACAGATCCTGTTTCTCGAGGACGTGGGCGAGCGCGGCTACCGAGTCGACCGCATGCTGCAGCATCTGTCCCAGGCCGGCGCGCTGCGCAACGTCCGAGCGGTCGTGTTCGGCGCATTCGTCGGCGGCCGCGAGCCCGACGGGCGCACGCTCGTCCCGCAGGTCCTCGAGCGCTTCGCGCGCGAGCAGAGCTTTCCGGTTCTCATGGGCATGGATGCGGGGCACGGCGAGCATCAGCGGCCCGTCTTCCTCAACACGGCGGCCGAGCTGCACTGCGGAGCCGCGCCTCACCTCACGATCGAGACCGCGCGTTTGTAATGTCTGCATCGTGCGACAGAAGAGCCGCGCCGCGGACGCATCGGCACGCAACGTGCTTGACCTGCGGTGTCTATGCCGTTGTGTCGGAGGAATTACAGCAGCGCTCACGACGAGCCCCCGCGGACCGCGCGTGATGAAGCGCCGCCGCGGGCTGCACGCGTCGCGGCAAGGCCGGCCAGGTCGCGCCGCGCCCGCGTGTACATCGTCTCCGATTGCCCAGGCTTCGAGCCGCCTTACAACGCGGGAGGCACGGAGCGGCAGCTGAGCGATCTCGCCGTGGAGCTCGGACGTTGCGAGGTCGACGTGACCCTCGTGGTGCGCGAGTGCACGAGCGGCGCCGAGGGATCGTCCGCGTCGCCGGGAGACGACAGGCTGCGCACCGTGTACGTTCCGCCCGGCTCGGTCGCGAAGGGACAGGGATGGGCCGCGCTGCTGCCGAACCTGAAGTTCATCCGCAACACCTTCCTGTTCCTGCTGGGCGCGCGCCGCGACTACGACGTGCTGATCGTCTCGGGGTTCCGCCAGCTCGCGCTGCCGATCGCGCTCCTCTCGGGGCTCGCCCGCAAGCATTGCATCGTGCGCATCGAGACCGCGTGGGATCTCGACGATCAGCTCTCGGCCGAGAGCAATGCGCGCATCGGACGCATTGCGCGGCTGCTCGCCACCACGCTGATCCGCGCGACGCGGCGCATGACCTTCGCGCTCGCCGACTGCGTGATCGCCTTCTCCGACCCGCTCGAGGAGCGGCTCGCGGAGCTCGGCGCCCCGCCCGGCAAGGTCAAGCAAGTGCCAAACGGAGTGGATGTCGCCCGCTTCGCGCCGGTCTCGCCCGATGCGAAGCGGGCGCTCCGCTCGTACCTCGACCTGCCGCTCGGCAAGACCGTCTTCGTCTATACCGGGAGGATCTGCCGCTCGAAAGGCGTGCCGGACATCCTGCGTGTGTGGCGGCACTGCGTGCAGCGCGAGGACCTCTACCTGCTGCTGGTCGGCTCGGACTCCGGCTCGTACGACAGCTGCGAAGTCGAGGCGCGCGAGCTCGCCGAGCGCTATCCCGAACGGATCAAGCTCACCGGTACCGTCGAGAACGTTGCGCAATACTTGCAGGCGGCCGACGTCTTCATCTTCCTCAGCCACTGTGAAGCGTTCGGACTGTCCATCCTCGAGGCCATCGCGAGCGGACTGCCCTGCCTGGTGAGCGACGTGGGCTGCGCGCGCCAGCTCATCCGCCATCACGAGAACGGCGCGATCGTCCCCGTCCACGCCGAGCCGAGGATCGTCCTGCGCGAGATCGGCTGGCTGCAATCCCGGCGCGAGCAGTGGGGGCCGATGGGCGCGCGCGCCAGAGCGAAGATCCTCAGACACTACGCGCTGAAGGCCGTCGCGCGCCGCTACGTCGATCTGTTCGATCACGGCCCCGATCGTCGCGCGGACTCGCATCACGCGTAGTGGGCGGTACGCTTAGCGAGCGGTACGGCGTAGCCACTCACGGCGCGCTCAGGGGATAATGCCGCTCCTCGCCCGGCGCGAGAGCGCCGTCCCCGGGGGCGAGGCTCGACCCCGGCCCCTGGCAGCAGTCCATGACCGATCATCCGCGCTCGATCCGCTCGTTCGTCATCCGCGCCGGACGCATGACCGAGGCGCAGCGCCGCGCGCTCGAGGAGCTGTGGCCACGTTACGGCGTCGAGTTCTCGCCTCGGCCGCTCGACCTCGACACGCTCTTCGGCCGGCGCGCATTCCGAGTCGTGGAGATCGGCTTCGGCAACGGCGCGAATCTCGCGGCTCTCGCGGCGAGCCACCCCGAGCGGGACTATCTCGGCATCGAGGTTCACCCGCCGGGCGTCGGCCGCCTGCTGCTCGCGCTCGCGGCATCGAGCCTCGCGAACGTTCGGGTGAGCGGTCACGATGCCGTCGAGGTATTCGACGCTCAGATCCCGAGCGCCTCGCTCGATGAGATCCAGATCCTCTTTCCCGACCCTTGGCCGAAGAAGCGCCACCACAAGCGCCGGCTCATCCAGCCCGCATTCGCAGCCTGCCTCGCCGACCGGTTGAGGCCGGGGGGGCGCCTCACGCTCGCGACCGACTGGCGTCCCTATGCCGAGCACATGCTGGACGTGCTGAACGGCTGCGCTCGGC
>JASHSR010000254.1 GCA_030038645.1 Gammaproteobacteria bacterium | reverse complement strand
CTCGGTCACCCGATGCTTCATGTCTCGACCTCGATCGATCGGCGCAGCCGACTACGCGGTCAATGAGCGAAGCACGCCGGAGTTTCCGGCGCGCGCGCGAATCGCAAAGAATCGCGCGGAGATTCGCCGATCCGCTCCCGGCCTCGAGGCCGGGAGCTCATCGGAGCTGGTGGAGGCGGGGGGAATCGAACCCCCGTCCGCAAGCGCTAGACTTCAAGATCTACGTACGTAGCCCGCTCTTTGGCTCTCACGCTGCGCTACCCGAGGGGCAGGGAAGACGCAACGCCAGCGGACGGTGACTCTTAACGATCCGGCCCGTCGCACGCCGGATCGCGATCCTATGAGCGCGTCCCCTGGTCCAGTCGCATAGGCACGAGCTGGTCAGAGGTCAGCTGCGATTAGGCAGCCAGAGCGTAGTTGTCGTCGTTGGCAACTATGATTTGCAGCGTGATTTACGAGGGCACTGCGCCTCGGTACGCCCCTGAAGGTTCGCAACCCACGTCGAAACCGGTCGCCCCCGCTCAGAACGCCCTTGAAGTGTACCCCAATGCCGTCGCGGGCGTGCGGCGCCCGTCACAGCGCAGCCCGAGCAGGCTCTGCCTGGGCGCGCCCCGTGGCGCTCACGCTCCTCGGCGCAGGAGCCGCGCTTTCTCGCGCCGCCAGTCGCGCTCCTTCTCGACCGCCCGCTTGTCGTGCTGCTTCTTGCCCTTCGCGAGCGCGATTTGGACTTTCGCGCGGCCATTCTTCCAGTACAGCTCGAGGGGCACGAGCGTATAGCCGCGCCGCTCCACCGCGCCGATCAGGTGCTGCAGCTGGCTGCGGTGGAGCAGGAGCTTGCGGGTCCGCACGGGATCGGCGGCGACGTGGGTGGAGGCGGCCGGCAGCGGTGCGATATGAGCGCCGATCAGAAAGGCCTCGCCGGCGCGCAGGTAGATGTAGGCCTCCTTCAGCTGCGCGCGGCCGGCGCGCATCGCCTTGACCTCCCACCCTTGGAGCGCGATTCCCGCCTCGTAGCGATCCTCGATGAAGTAGTCGAAGCGCGCCTTGCGGTTCTCGGCGATCAGGCGCGGTGCGGATTCGGCTCTGGCCATGGCAGGGAGGGTGATGCGCTCGGGTGCGCGATTCTGGGACAATCCGCCCGGTGAGAGAAGTAAAAAGATCGGCGACCGTCTCGCAGCCCCCCGGCCGGATGTATCAGCTCATCAACGACATCGAGAGCTACCCGCAGTTCGTGCCGGGTTGCACGCACGCGCGGGTGGATGCCCGCTCGCAGAAGGAGATCGTCGCAACCCTCGGAGTGCGGCGCGGGCTGCTGCACGCGGAGTTCACCACCCGCAACGAGCTCGAGCCGGAGCGCCGGATCCACATGCGATTGGTGCGCGGGCCGTTCCGGATGCTCGAGGGGGAGTGGACGCTGACGCCGGTCGATCGAGCCGGATGCCGCATCGAGCTCGCCATCCGCTTCGCCTTCGCGAGCCGGCTGTCGGCGATGCTGTTCGAGTCGCTGTTCCAGGAAACCGTGGAGTCTCTGGTCGATGCGTTCGTCGCGCGCGCGCGGACCGCGTGAGCCCGGCGCGCCTCAAGTGTTGTGTGGTCGCTTACGCGACTCTCGAGCGCCAATACCTGTGGCGGGTCGAGCTGCCGCAGGGCGCAAGCGTCGGCGATGCGCTCGCCGCGGCGCGCGCGATGTCGCCGGAAGTGGAGGCTCGCTGGGAGGACGCGGAGGTCGGGATCTTCGGCGCCCGTTGCAGCCGTGACCATGTTCCCGAGGACGGAGACCGCATCGAGATCTACCGTCCCCTCGCCAACGATCCGAAGCAAGCGCGCCGGGAGCGGGTGCGGCGGCTGCGGGGTCGGGCGGCGACGCTCGTGCGGCGTCGAGGCCGCTAGGCCGCAGGGTCGCGCGGGCCCATAGGCTCACGGAGTCGCGCGGCCGGCGCTCCCCGGGGCCGCGGCCTAGGTCAGAGGTCGCGGCGGAGGCTCGGTGACCGCCGGCTCCGAATTGATCGGCGCATAGCCGTGGTTGTCGATCCGCGAGACCTTGTCGTTCTGGAAGTACACGGTGAGCAGATACCGCTCGATTCTGTGAAAGTGGCCCCGCTTCATGTAGTAGAGGTAGTCCCACCGGTCGATGTCGAACGTCGGGGGCACCATCGGAGTGCCGAGCAGGTAGCGGACTTGGCTGCGTGTCATGCCGACCTGCAGCTGCTCGATGTCCTGCTTTCGCAGGAAATTGCCCTGCTGGACGGTCATGTGGTACACGCATCCGGCCGCGAGGGGCGCGAGCATCGTCAGTGCGACGACGCAGAGGAGGCTTCGGGAGAGCTGTTTCGGCGATCTCATTCGTGACACGGCGATCAAATTGCGGATAATGGTTCCCATGATAGCGCATCGCACGGGGCATGCTCGCACGCCTGCCGGGGAGCACCGAATGGAGAGCAAGGACCTGCGCAAGGCCGGCCTGAAGGTGACGCTGCCGCGGCTCAGAATCCTCGAGATCCTCGAGCGCAGCGACACCCGGCATCTCTCGGCGGAGGACATCTACCGCTCACTCCTCGATTCGCAGGAGGACATCGGGCTTGCGACCGTGTACCGCGTGCTCACGCAGTTCGAGGCGGCCGGGCTCGTCACCCGCCACCACTTCGAGGACGGCATGGCCGTCTTCGAGCTCAACCAGGGCGTCCACCACGACCACATCGTCTGCCTCGACTGCGGGCGCGTCGAGGAATTCATCGACTCCGGGATCGAGGAGCGCCAGACCGCGGTCGCGCGGCGTCTCGGCTTCGATATCCGCGATCACTCCCTCATTCTCTACGGGCACTGCGAGCGGCAGAACTGCGCTTTCCGGAAGAAGCCGGCTTGACTGCGGCCGCGGCCGCCGCGGCGCCCCTCAGCATCTCGCGCGCGTGCTCGCGCGCCTTCCCCGTCACCTCGACGCCTCCGAGCATGCGGGCGATCTCCTCCACCCGCTCATCGCCGGTGAGCTCGCTCAAGGCGGTGCGCGTGGCGCGGCCGTCGGTGAGCTTGGTCACGCGAGAATGATGATGGCCCTGGCAGGCGACCTGCGGCAGGTGTGTCACGCACAGGACCTGCGCGCCCTCCCCGAGCGCGCGCAGCTCGCGGCCCACGATCTCCGCGACGGCGCCTCCGATGCCGGCGTCCACCTCGTCGAAGACCATGCAGGGCGCGGCGTGCGCCGCGCAGGAGACCTGCACGGCGAGTGACAGGCGCGACAGCTCGCCTCCGGAGGCGATCTTCGCGAGCGGCCTCAAGGGCTGGCCGGGGTTCGCCGTCACGCGGAACTCGACCTGATCGGCCCCATGCGGCGCCGGCTCGCTCGACTCGAGCGGCGTCACCTCGACCTGGAAGCGCCCGCCCGCCATGCCGAGCGTTTGCATGCGGGTGGTGATGTCCTTCGCGAGAGCGCGCGCCGCGGTCGCGCGCCGCGCCGAGAGCTGGCGCGCGAGGTCCCGATAGCCATCGAGCGCGGCGCCGAGCTCCTTGCGCAGCCTTGTGAGGTCGCTCTCGGCCGTCTCGAGCGATGCGAGCTCGGCCGCGAGCTGCCGAGCTCGCTCGGAAAGCTCAGCCGGCGGCACCCGATGCTTGCGCGCGAGGTCCTCGATGGCCTCGAGGCGGCGCTCGACTTGGTCGTGGCGAGCGGTGTCGACCTCGAGGCTCTCGAGGTAGCGCTGCAGCTCGCGAGCCGCCTCGCGGATCTGGATCACGGCGCCCTCGGCGAGCGGCGTGATGGCTGCGATCCGGGAGTCGAGCGCGCTCGCGCCGCGCAGCGCGGCGAGCGCGCGACTCGCGCGGGCATGGGCGCTCGCCTCCTCGCCCTCGTACAGATGGTTGAGCGCGAGCTGGACGCCCTCGGCGAGCCGCCCGCGATTGGCGAGGCGCGAGCGCTCCTCGCCGAGGCTCTGGTATTCGCCTTCGGCGAGCGCAAGCGCCTCGAGCTCCTGGATCTGGTGCTTGAGGAGCGAGGCGCGCGCATCGCGATCGTGCGCCTGCGTTTCGAGCTCGAGCGTGCGGTTGAGGAACGAGAGCCAGACGCGGTGAGCGATGCCGAGCTGCTCGGCGAGCGACTCGTGCTGCCCGTACGCGTCGAGCAGCTCGCGCTGCATCGCCGCGCGAGTCAGGGACTGGAACTCGTGCTGCCCGTGAATATCGACGAGCCAGTTGCCCGCCTCGCGCAGCTGCTGCACGGCGACGGCCCGGCCGTTGAGATATGCGCGCGAGCGCCCGTCGCTCGCGACCACGCGGCGTATCGCGAGCTCCTGGTCTGCGGCGATCGCTTGCTCCTCGAGCCACTTCCTGAGCTCATGAGGCGCCTGCTCGAGCGAGAACGATCCGGAGATCTCCGCCCTCTCGGCGCCGTGGCGGACGACCTCCGGCCCGGCGCGCCCGCCGCAGAGCAGCTGCAGCGCCTCGACGACGATCGACTTGCCCGCGCCGGTCTCGCCCGTGAGCACGGTGAGGCCCGGCTGGAACTCGAGCTCGATCGCCTCGATGATGGCGAAATCGCGCACCTGCAGATAGGACAGCACGGCGCCGCGCCTCAACGGGAATGATCGACGTTGCCGCGGCCCCAGTGCAGCTTCGAGCGCAGCAGGCGGTAGTAGTCGTATCCGCCGGGATGCAGCAAGGTCACCGTCTGGGGCGCGAGCCGTACCGTCATCCGCCCGCCGGGCGCGAGCTCCCCGAGCACCGTGCCGTCGCACACGACCTGTCCGCGCGTGTCGGGGCGCTCCATGAGGCGAATCTCGATGGCCGAGCGGGCCGAGACGACGATGGGGCGGTCGGACAGCGTATGCGGCGAGATGGGCGCAAGCACCAACACGTCGAGGTTCGGCTCGACGATCGGGCCGCCGCAGGAGAGAGCGTAGGCCGTCGAGCCGGTCGCGCTCGCGACGACGATGCCGTCGCCGGCGTGCGTATTGACGTAGCGGCCGTCGATCCAGGTCTCGAAGTCGATCATGCGGCCGGTGGCGAGCTTCTGAAGCACCACGTCGTTCAGGGCGAGGGAGGCGTCAGCAGCGCCGCCGCCGGGCTGCAGGCGCGCCTCGAGCAGAGGGCGGCGGTCGAGCTCGCTCTCGCCCTGCAGGGCGGAATCGACCGAGGCAACCACGTCCTGTGGCATCACGTCGGTGAGGAAGCCGAGCCGCCCGCGGTTGATGCCGAGCAGCGGCGCGTCCCGGCGGGCCGCGAGGCGCGCGGCGTAGAGCAAGGTCCCATCGCCTCCGATCGCGATGATGAGGTCCGCGCGCTCGACGATCGCGCGCTCGTCCACGCGCGAGAAAGGACCGGTCGCGGCCTCAGGCGGCAGGTCCTCGCTCACGAGGACCTCGACGCCTCGCGCCGCGAGGTGCGGCAACAGCAGCGCGATGGACTCCCCGACGCGCGGATCCGCAAATCTGCCGACAAACGCGCATACGCGCACGGGAAAGGCCATGGCGAGTCTCGGTGCGACCTGGATGAGCTCACCGGCGATGGGCCAGCCGGCGCGCCTTTGTAACACGCGGGGCGGCCCGCCCCAAGCGAGCCACTGCATAATTCCCGCAAACGCGGTGGTGGGGAGGCGCTCGGCCGGGCGCCGAGACCCTCGCGGCGGGGGCCTGCGCCGCTCTTCGCCCGCGCGCCGGGCACGGCGCGTGCGGCGTGCGAGCCAGCTTGCTTGACGGTCACGCTGCCCGTCGCTAGTTTCACGGGCTACGTATGCCGCACGACGCGCGGGACGAGGTATTGAGCGAGCGGGCGCGAAGCCTGCTCCGCATTCTCGTGGAGAGCTACATCCGCGACGGCCAGCCGGTCGGGTCGCGCGTGCTCTCGCGCGATAGCGGGCTCAATCTGAGCTCCGCGACCATCCGCAACGTCATGGCGGACCTCGAGGAGCTCGGGTTCGTCGCCTCGCCACATACTTCCGCCGGCCGTGTGCCGACCGACAAGGGCTACCGCTTCTTCGTCGATACGCTTCTGCGCGTCCGCGCGCTCGACGCGGGCGCCGCCCCGGAGATCGAGTCGGAGATCAAGCAGCTGTTCGAGACCCACGGCGAGAGCCCGAAGGCGCTCGCCGCCGCCGCCTCGCAGCTGCTCTCGAGCGTCACGTGCCTCGCCGGCGTCGTGACGCTCCCGAGCCCCCATCAGGCCTCGATCACCCAGATCGAGTTCGTCGGCCTCTCGGAGAACCGGGTGCTCGCCGTGCTCGTGCTCGACAACCGCGAGGTGCAGAACCGCATCATCCAGCTCGAGCGCTACTACTCGCCGGATGAGCTCAAGCGCGCCGCCAACTTCCTCAACGAGAAGTTCCGCGGGAGCTCCCTCCCGCAGGTGCGGCAGGAGATCCTGCGCGAGCTGTCCGAGGCGCGCGAGCACATGAACCAGATCATGCTCGATGCGATCACGGTCGCGCAGCAGGTCTTCGAGCGCGGCGAGGAGCAGCCGCTCGAGTACGTCATCGCGGGCGAGACCAATCTCATGGGGGTCGCCGAGCTCTCGAGCGTCGAGAAGCTGCGGCGCCTGTTCGAGGCATTCAACGAGAAGCGCGACTTCCTGCACCTGCTCGACCAGAGCCTGCGCGCGCAAGGGATCCAGATCTTCATCGGACACGAGTCCGGATATCGGATCCTCGACGATTGCAGCGTCGTCACCGCCCCGTACTCCCTCGGCGAGCAGGTCGTCGGCGTGCTCGGCGTCATCGGGCCGACGCGCATGGCGTACGAGCGCGTCATCCCGATCGTCGATCTCACCGCGAAATTGCTCGGCGCGGCCTTGAATTCCCGGCGCTGAACCTCAAGGTAGCCGGCCTGGGCGGCGGCCGCTCCGCTGGGCTGCTGTTAAGCTATTGTTTCAGGAGGGTTTTGATGGCTGCAGGAGAGCTTGAGCGCACGTCCTCGCCGAGCAAGCGTGACGAGGTGACGGAGCCGTCCGCGGTGGCTCAGCTCGAGGAGCTGCAGCGAGCGCTCGCCGAGGCCGAGCTGCGCGCGAACGGCCTTCGCGACCAGTACCTGCGCTCCGTCGCGGAGCTCGACAATGTCCGCAAGCGCGCCCAGCGCGAGGTGGACAACGCGACCCGGTTCGCGCTGGAGAAGTTCGCGACGGAGCTGCTGCCGGTGAAGGACAGTCTCGAGCTCGCCGTCGCGAGCGCCGCCCAGTCGGATGCGCGCACCCTCGCGGAGGGCCAGAAGGCCACCCTCAAGCTGCTCGCCAAGGCGTTCGAGAAGCTCGACATCAAGGAGATCGACCCGCACGGCGAGCCCTTCGACCCGGCGCGGCACGAGGCCGTGCTGATGCAACCCTCCTCGAAGGCCGAGCCGCATTCGGTGCTGCAGGTGGTGCAGCGCGGATACGAGCTCAACGGGCGGCTGCTGCGCCCCGCGCGCGTCGTCGTCGCCGGGGCCTTGAATCGGCAAGACTCGCACCCACCCACTGCGGCATCAGGCGCCAACGAGAGCCCATCGGAGTAACCCCATGGCCAAGACTATCGGCATCGACCTCGGCACGACGAACTCGTGCGTCGCCATCATGGAGGGCGGCAAGCCCCGCGTGATCGAGAACAGCGAGGGCGACCGCACGACTCCGTCGATCGTCGCGTTCACCAAGGACAGCGAGGTGCTCGTCGGTCAGCCGGCGAAGCGGCAGGCCGTCACGAATCCTCAG
>JASHSR010000253.1 GCA_030038645.1 Gammaproteobacteria bacterium | reverse complement strand
CGCGTCTATCTCGAGGGAACCAGCTTCGTCCAGCTGATGCCCGACATCTGGCCGCTCGCCATCATGGCGGCGGTCACGCTCTCCGCCGCGTCCTGGATATTCAACAACCGACTGCAGTGACCGCCATGCGCTTCGGATACCTGACCGCATCCCTCACCGCCTGCCTCGCCGCGGGCTGCACCGTCGGTCCGAGCTTCGTCAGGCCGAAGCCCGACGTGCCGGCTGAGTGGTCGCGGACCGCTCTGCAACCGCCGCCGAGCGGGCACCGCGCGAGTACGGTGAGCACGCAAACGCCCCCCGTCGTCGAGTGGTGGACGAGCTTCCGCGATCCGACGCTCTCCTCGCTCATCGGGCGGAGCGTCGCGGCGAGCCTGGATGTGCGCGAGGCGGTGCTGCGTATAGAGGAGTCGCGCGCGCAGCGCGACGTGACGGCCGCGGGCCTGTGGCCGAGCCTCTCGGCCAATGCGAGCTACACGCGGCAGCGCTTGAGCCTCAATACGCCGGACGGGGCGATCTTCGGCATAGGCCCGAAGATTCCCGGGCTGCCGGCGGGCATCTTCGCGAATCCGTTCAATCAATATCAGCTGGGATTGAGCGCGTCGTGGGAGCTCGACTTGTTCGGCCGCGTGCGCCGCTCGGTCGAGGCGGCCAACGCGGACACTCAGGCTTCCATCGAGGATGCGCGCAGCGTGACGCTCTCCCTCGTGAGCGACGTGGCGGAAGCCTACATCGACCTGCGCGGCGCTCAGCTCAAGAAGTCCATCCTCGAGCAGAGTCTCGCCACGCAGCGAGACGTGCTGCAGCTCACGCGCCAGCGATGGAACGCCGGCCTCACGACGGATCTCGACGTTGAGAACGCCGCGAGCGAGGTGAGCGGCACCGAGGCGCAGCTCCCGCTCGCCGACCGCGAGATCACTCTGGACATCAACCAGCTGAGCGAGCTCATGGCGCGACCGCCGGACGCGCTGCGCGCCGAGCTGCGGCAGGCGAGGCCGGTGCCTCCGGTCCCGCCGACGGTACCGATCGGGCTTCCCGCGGATCTCGCCCGGCGTCGCCCCGACATCCGCCGCGCCGAAGCGAGCCTGCACGCCGCGACGGCGCGCATCGGCGTTGCGGTGGCCGATCTTTTCCCGCAGCTGACGCTGAGCGTCGCCGGGGGCTATCAATCGGAGGGCCTCTCGGAGCTCATCGACGCCGCGAGCCGCTTCGCGACGCTCGGCCCGACGATCGATCTGCCGATCTTCGACGCCGGCGCTCGCCGCGCCACGGTCCGCCTGCAGGACGCCCGGGCAAAAGAGGCTGCGATCGACTACGCGCGTACGGTGCTCGGCGCGCTCAACGAGGTGGAGAACGCGCTCGCCGCCTACGGCGCGGATCAGGACCGCCGGGTCTCGCTCGCCGCGGCCGTCGAGGCGAGCCGCAACGCCTTGACCCTCGCGCGGCAGCGCTATGGGGGCGGCATCACGAGCTTCATCGAGGTGCTCGACGCCGAGCGCACGCTGCAGCAGAACCAGCTCTCCCTCGCCGACGCGACGACGGCCGTCTCGAGCGACCTGGTGCTGCTCTACAAGACGCTCGGCGGCGGGTGGCAGACGCCGGCCGCGAGCCGATAGCGCGCCCGCGAGGAAGCCGAACGTTCAAGGTCGCAGTTCGCGACCTTGAACGGCTCATAGCGAGGAAATGAAGTGCAGTCACCCATGAGCGGGAAGGGGTAGCAAGCGCCGCGATCGGACGTTACGAGCCGACGTAAGCCTCTGAGCGAGCGCAGTCGAGACTTTATGACCTTCTCGGCGGCTCGTGGAGCGTAGGAGGAGGGATGGCGCTCGATCCTCCACTTGGAGGTGTGGTCATGGCAGCATCCGCCTTCGGTGCTACGGCCTTCGGTTGGTAGCCCTCAGTCAGCGGCGTGAGACCATTCTCCGGCCGATGGCTATGCACGTCTTTCATTGTCATTTCTACTCCCGAAACTCCACGAACGCGATCAACGAGCCATCGATATACACTCCACGCGAACGGTCAACGGGCCTCCACGTCCCATCGAGCGGGATGGTGTATATACGCTCCAAGTATACATCGCGTCGATCCGGGTCGGAGGACGCCATCGACTGCGGGCCAAAATAGCCTGCGATTTGTGTGCCGTTGCGCAACGTCACCAATACGTAGCAAGGGTCCGTTCGACCGAAGATCCAATCCCAACCAGTCGGGACCGGGTTGATCGCTCGCAGGCGTAACCATCGATAGAGCCACGCCAAACCGTCCTTTTGCTTGATCATTGCAGAAGCGATCCCCAGCATGACGGGGACGATGAAAATGATTATGAATAGCGTCAGCGCCCGCCAGGCCGGTGCCGCAGACGAGAATCGACCGGCAAAGAGTAGATAAAGCAGCGGCGAGCATACGGAGAAATTGAGCGCGGTTGCCGTCAAGAACCCCAGGATGATGTCTTCCCGGCTTCGCATCTGGCGCATCGTGACAAAGTGAGACAGGACCCGGTGATAAACAAATCCGGGCACGAATGCTGCCAATAGAAGCAGGTCTGGAATGCTTTGGAACTTCATTTACCGGCAATGATCTCCGGTTGCCGAAGGAATTCGTGACGTTCACGCGATCACGATCGTGCCTGCAATTATATGGTCAAAAGGAGGACGGATGGGGCGCGGTGTTTGAATATCGCGTCGAAGATGCATCATTAGACTCGCTAGCGCGGACGTCGGGATTTGACGTCGGAACGACGAGTCCAAGGAGCCAGTAGCCCTACGCGCATCGGCAATACGCCGTCGCGAGCCGCCTGATCCCCGGGAGCGGGTCGCGTCCGCAAGGCCCGGCACGCTCCGCGAATCGGGTGCAGCC
>JASHSR010000252.1 GCA_030038645.1 Gammaproteobacteria bacterium | reverse complement strand
CGCCTGACGAAGGTCGCCGCCTGATCTCGGCGGCAGGGGCCGTGCACGCCCGCTGGCGGGCGGCCCGCTCGAGCGCGTCTACCCTCTCCCCTCGCCGAGGGGAGAGGGACCCTCCTCGCTCACCGGCACCATCAGGAGCAGGCCGGCGAGCAGGAACACGATGCCCACGGCGACTCCGGCCCGCTGGCTCGCGAACGCGGCGGTGACGATGCCGATCGCGAGCGGGCCCACGAACGACGTGGCGTTCCCGGAGACGGCGTAGAGCCCGAAGAACTCGTTCAGCATGTCGCGTGGCGAGAGTTTCGCCATGAGCGTGCGGCTCGTGGCGAGGCCACCGGTCACGAAGAAGGCCATGAGGTTCTGAGTGACCAGGAAGACCTTGTCCGGGAGGTCCGGGAACAGCCCGCTCCCGTGCGCCGCGGCGGCGCCCTGCAGCCTCACGAAGAAGACCGTGTCAGGCGTGAGCGAGCACACGACGATGTTTGCGAGCAAGCATCCGGCGACGAAGATCATCGTCGCGGCCTTGGTGCCGACTCGGTGGTCGAGCCAGCCGGCGAACAGTCCGGCGAGCGTCGCCACGACGCTGTTGAGCAGGCCCATGGCGACGAGCATCGGCGGCGTCCAGTGCAGGACGCCGGCCGCGACGACGCTCGTGAACAGCATCATCACGACGAAGCCCTCGTTGAAGAGAAGCCGCGCGACGAGGTAGACCGTCGTGTTGCGGTAGCTGCGCAGGCGCGAGAGCGTGTGGATGAGGCTCGCGAGGCCGTCGCGTACGGCTTGCGGAACGCTGCGCGCCGTTCCCGGGGAGTCGGGCGTCAAGACGAACATCGGAATGTAGAAGAGCACGAGCCAGATCGCGGCAATGATGCCGACGGCGCGCTCCGGCTCGTGGGCGGCCACGTCGAGCCCGAACAGCGGATGCGCGTTGCGCCCCCAGGCATAGAGATAGAACAGGAACAGGATGATCCCGAAGAAGTTGCCCAGGCTGAAGCCGAGGCCGCTCAGGAACCCGATGCGGCCCGGCGGGGCGACGTTCGGCAGCATGGCGCTGCAGAACACGTTGGAGTACTCGAAGCACAGCGTTCCGCCGACCAGCGCGAGCATGATCCAGATGAGCCCGGAGCTCATGTGGGGCGTCGCGAACCAGAGCGCGGCCATGCTGGGCGCGCCCAGCACGAGGCAGCCGAACAGCCAGGGCTTGCGGCGGCCCCCGGCGTCCGCGACGGCGCCGAGCACCGGGGCGCCCACCGCGACGAGCAGCGCGGCCGCCGAGGAGACGAAGCTCCAGACCGTCTGGCCGCGCACCGGATCGGGGATGACGACCGTGCTGAAGTAGGCGCCAAAGACGAAGATGTTGACGAGGACGTTGTAAGGGCTGCGCGCACCGTCGCACGTCGCCCAGGCAATCTGCCCGATCAGGCTCGCCGGCCGGACCGCAGCGAGAGACGGAGCGGCGGCGCCGCCTGCCACGGCAAGCGGCTCGGCGGACCGGGCCTGCGTCATGACTTACCCCCCTCGGTCGAAGACGCGCACAGTACCATTTCCATTGGGATGATACTGTGCGCATCCGGTGGGGAGTCGAGGGGTGGGTGCTTGCAAGAGGTGGTCCGCCACGACGCGCCGATCTGCATCGGGCGCGATCACCCGGCGCTGCCGGGGCACTTTCCCGGGATGCCCGTGGTGCCGGGTGTCGTCGTGCTCGATCAGCTGATCCAGGCGGCCGAGTCGCGGCTCGGCAGACCGCTGCGGATCGTGGGTCTCGTGCAGGCAAAGTTCCTCTCGCCGCTGCTTCCCGAGCAGCAGGCGCGCTGCGCGCTCGAGATAGACGGCGCGCGACTGCGCTTCCGCGTCGAGCACGCGGGGCAACCGATCGCGCAGGGCGCGCTCGCGCTCGCCGCGGAGGCGTCGGGATGACGCGGCGGGCAAGGCACGCGGCGCGCCACGTGCCAGAGGGCCGCACAGCGAGACGGGCGGTGGTAGGAGTGGCGGCGGCGAGGCTGGCAGCGGCGAGGCTGACGGCAGCGGGACTGGCAGCGGCGGGACTCGCGGCCCTGCTGCTCCTCGCCCCGGCAGCGGCCTGGTGCGCCGGGTCCGAGCTCGACACCATCCTGAAGAGCCTCGCGCGGCCGGCTCCGTCCTCGACGCCCTTCGTCGAGGCGCACTTCTCCCCCATGCTCACGCGGCCGCTGGTGGTATCGGGCGAGCTCGAGTATCTGGGCCCGGATGCGCTCGCGCGCACGGTCGAGAAGCCGTACCACGAGCACTCGGTGATCCGCGGCGACACGGTGACCGTCGAGCGCGAGGGCGAGCCGGCGCAGAGCTTCTCCCTGCAGCGAGTGCCCGAGATGCGCAGCCTCCTCGCGAGCTTCGCGGCACTGCTGAGCGGCAACGTCGCGGCGCTCGAGCGGCAGTTTCAGCTCGACCTGCACGGCGATGTGCAGCTTTGGACGATCGGGCTCACGCCGCGCGACCCTGAGGTGCATCAGCGCATCCGCTCGATCACGGTGTCCGGCCGCGGCTCTCAGCCGCGGTGCCTCACGACGTTCGAGGCGAACGACGACACCACTTTGATGCTGCTCGCCGGCGCGGCGAAGACCCCTCTGCCCGCCGCGCCCGATCGCGCGTGGCTCGATGCGCAATGTCGCGGATCGGGCGGGTAACGTCGGCAGTCCGTGACTCCGCGCGGCCGCACAGCGCTCATCGCGATCCTCTGGGCTGGACTCATCGGCCTCTGCGGCGCGTACATCCACGCGACGCTGCGCGTGAGCGGCGATCTACGCTTGTTCATGCCCAGCCCGCGCACACGAGCGGAGCGGCTGATCCTCGAGGAGGTGAGCGAGGGGCCGGCGTCGCGCCTGCTGATGGTGGCACTGAGTGATGCCGACGCCGAGATCGGTACCGGAGCGAGACGCGGCGCCGGGACGGGGCCCGCTTTGGGCGCCCAACAGGGCGTCGAGACGGAGCAACTCGCCGAGACCTCGCGGCGCCTCGCGAGCGCGCTGCGGGCCGACCCCGCCTTCGCGCTGGTGACGAACGGCGAGAATCCGCTGAGCGCGATCCCCGCCTCTTTGCTGCCGTACCGATACTTGCTGTCGCCCACGCTCGACGGCGAGCGCCTGGATGCGGGCTATTTGCACCGGCAGCTCATCGAGCGCGAGCGCGATCTTTCCTCTCCCGCGGCGAGCCTGCTCGAGCCTTGGCTGCCGCGCGATCCGACGCTCGAGACCTTGAAGGTCCTCGAGTCCTGGCAGCCGCCGCACGAGCCACAGCTGATCGACGGCGTATGGTTCAACGCGCGAGGGACCGAGGCGCTGATGGTCGTCGAGACGGCCGCGGCCGCCTTCGATCCGCAGGCGCAGCACATCGCGATGCAGAAGCTGCGCTCGCACTTCGCGGCTGCTCGCGCGGCTCCGTCAGTGCAACTCAACGTGACGGGGCCCGGCGCCTTCTCGGTGCTGATGCAGAGCCGCAGCGAGTCCGACGCGCGCCTCGCCGGCGTCCTCGACACGGCCGGCATGGTCCTGCTGATGCTGCTCGCGTATCGCAGGCTCCTGTACGTCGTGCTCGGAGCTCTACCGCTCGCGACCGCGGGCATCGTCGCGCTCGTCACCGTCACCGCGCTCTTCGGCACGGTGCACGGCATCACCGTCGCGTTCGGCTTCACGCTCATCGGCGTGGCGATCGACTACCCGATCTTCGTCTTCAGCCATCAGCTGCCCGGGGTGCCCGCGGTCCGGACTGCGCGGTCGATCTGGTCGACGCTCGCGATCGCGGTCGCGGGCCTTTGCATCGCCTACCTCGCGTTTCTGCTCTCGGGGGTGATCGGACTCGTCCAGCTTGCCTGCTTCAACGTCGCAGGACTCGCCGCCGCCGGGCTCTCGACGCGCTATCTGCTCCCGCAGCTGCTCCCGGCCGGGACGCGTGACCACGGCGAGTCGCCCCTGCCGGCCCGACTCGCCTCCCTCGCCGAGAGGCTGCCGCGCGTCCGATGGCTCGCGCCGGCGCTTGCTCTTGCGGGCGTCGCCGCGCTCGCTCTCGTTCCTGGCCCGCTCTGGGAGAACGACCTCAGCCGGTTGACGCCCGTTCCGCCCCCACTGCTGCGCCAGTATGCGACGCTGCAGCAGGAGCTCGGCCAACCGGACGTTCGATATTTGATGACGATCGACGGCGTCACGGCCCAGCAGGTGCTCATGCGCGAGGAGCGCTTGGCCGACGGGCTCGGGAGGCTCGTCGCAAGCCACGCCATCGCCGGATTTCAGGACGCGGCGCGATACCTGCCGAGCGCGAGCACGCAGATGCGCCGGCGCGCCGCGCTGCCGGATGCGGCCGAGCTGCATGCTGCGCTCGATGAGGCGCTGCGCGGAACCGCGTTTCGGCCGGGCCTGTTCGACCCATTCCGCGCCGATGTCGCGCGCGCTCGGCAGCTGCCGCCGCTCACTCCGCGGAGCGTGGCCGGCACGCCCCTCGAGCTCTCGGTCGGGAGCTTGCTGCTCGAGCGGGGCGGAAGCTGGACCGGGCTCGTCACGTTCACCGACGTGCAAGATCCGGCAGCGGTGGGTCGCGTTGCCGCCTCATCGGGCGGCACGGCGCGGCTGCTCGACCTGAAGCAGGCCTCCGAGGGCCTGGTCGCGCATCAGCGCGTGCGCATCCTCTGGAGCGTGGCGGCGGCTGCGGTGCTGCTGGCCCTCGTCGTCTACGTCGCGTTGCGCTCGGCGAGACGCGCGCTGCGCGTGCTCGCTCCCATGGCGCTCACAACGTTGCTCACGCTCGCGGCGCTGCACGCCGCCGGCGTCTCGCTCAATCTCTTTCACCTCATCGCGCTGGTGCTCGCCGCCGGCCTCGGACTCGATTACGGCCTGTTCTTCGAGCGCTCGGCCCACGATCCCGACGGTCGCCGCCGCACGCTGCACGCCCTGCTCGTCTGTGCGACCGCCGCGTGCATCGTCTTCGCGGTGCTGGCAAGCTCCGCGCTGCCGGTCCTGCGCTCGATCGGCGTGACGGTGGTCCTGGGCGTGATCGGCAATTTCTGGCTCGCGCTCGTCATGATTCGCTCGCAGAGGACGCTCGCATGCTCGGACACGACGCCATTGCCGCATTGATTCCCCATCAGGGCGCGATGTGCCTGCTGGAGCGCGTGCTGGAGTGGGACGCCGAGCACATCGTGCTCGCGACGGAAACGCACCGCTCGCCGCAGAATCCGCTCCGAGCGGGCGCGCGACTGCGCGCGCTGCATCTGTGCGAGTACGGCGCGCAGGCCATGGCGGTTCACGGCGGTCTCGTCGCGCGGGCCGCAGGCTCGCGCGCCCAGCCCGGGCTGCTCGTCTCGCTGCGGGACGTGGCGCTGTTCCGCTCCTACATCGAGGATCTGCCGGGCGAGCTGCGCGTCACCGCGCGGCGGCTGCTCGAGGGGAGCGGGGCCTGGCAGTACTCGTTCACCGTGCACCACGGCAGCGAGCTCATCGCCGAAGGCCGGGCGGCGATCATCGCGCAGCGAGCCGGCGATGCCAGCACG
>JASHSR010000251.1 GCA_030038645.1 Gammaproteobacteria bacterium | reverse complement strand
GCCGGCCGCGAGCGACCATGCCTCGCGCGGGATGACGAGCGCCTTCGCGACCCCGATCGCATCCGCGTACTTCGCGATCTGCGCAAGGCCGCTGACCGTGATCAAGTCTCGGTACGTCCGCGCATCGCCGCTCGCCGCGAGGTCGTACGGCGCGCCGCTCTCCTCGATGAGCTGAACGAGACGGATGGAGGTCTCGCGACTCAGCGCCTCGAGATTCGCGGTCTCGAATGATTGAATGAACACCGGCGCGCCGTCCCGCTCGTAGCCGTACCGCCGCAAGGCATCGAGCAGGGGCGGCTCGAGCGCGAGGCCGCGCCGAGCGAAGTAGGTGGGATGCTTCGTCTCGGGGTACACGCCGATGCGCGGGGGCGGTGCCGCGCCGCGCGCATGGGCCGACTCGCTGCGCTGCGTCTCCACCGCTCGCACGAGCGAGAGAATCTCCTCGAGCGTCGGGATCTCGAGCTGCCCGTCGAGCCGGGCGTTCGCCGGACGAAGCTCGGCGATGCGCTCGCGCGCCCGCAGCGTCTTGATCTCGGCCAGGGTGAAATCCTCCGCGAACCAGCCCTCGACCTCCGTCCCGTCGATCGCCCGGCGAGTCTTGCGGGCGGCGAACTCCGGGTGGACCGCCACATCGGTGGTCGCGCCGATCTCGTTCTCGTGGCGCGCGATGAGCGCGCCATCCCGGGTGCTCACGAGATCCGGCTCGATGTAGTCCGCCCCCTGCTGAATGGCGATGAAGTACGAGGTGAGCGTGTGCTCCGGCGCGTAGCCGCTCGCGCCGCGGTGGCCGATGACGATCGGCGCGGGCCGAGTTCCGGCCGCGCGGGCCCCGTGGGGCCGGCCCATCCCGCGGGGCGCGCTGATCCCGCGGGGCGCGCCGATCCCGCCCGCTTCGCTCGCTTGCCTGGGCCGCATGAGCCGCTACCTTAGCAGAAGGGCGTGAGCGCGCGGTGAGCGTGTAGGATGGCGAGAAGGGGAACCGGCCGCGTGCCGTGGCGTTTCGTCGAGTAACCTCATGCCCGAGCTCACGCAGAACGACATCTATCTCTTCAAGGAAGGCACGCTCTATCGCGCCTACGGCAAGCTCGGCGCGCACGCGGCGGCCGTCGAGGGCCGCGAGGGAACGCACTTTGCCGTGTGGGCTCCGAACGCGGAGGCCGTGAGCGTCGTCGGCGACTTCAACGGCTGGACGCCCGACCGGGACTCGCTCAAGCCGCGCTGGGATCACTCCGGCATCTGGGAAGGATTCATCCCGGGGGTGGGACCGGGCGCGCTCTACAAGTACCACATTCGCTCCCGCCTGGGCGGCTACCGCGTCGACAAGAGCGACCCGTTCGCGTTTCGCTGCGAATTGCCGCCGCGCACCGCCTCCGTCGTCTGGGATCTCAACTACGACTGGAGCGACCTCGCCTGGCAGCGCGACCGAGCGCGCGTCAACGCGCTCGATGCGCCCTGGTCCATCTACGAGGTGCATCTCGGCTCCTGGCGCCGCGTGCCGGAGGATTACGACCGCCCGCTCACGTACCGAGAGCTCGCCGTACAGCTCGCGGACTACGCGATCGACATGGGCTTCACGCACGTCGAGCTCCTGCCGGTCATGGAGCATCCCTTCTACGGCTCCTGGGGATACCAGGTCACGGGCTACTTCGCGCCGACCGCCCGCTACGGAACCCCGCAGGACTTCATGTACCTCATCGAGCATCTGCACCAGCGCGGCCTCGGCGTCATTCTCGACTGGGTGCCCTCGCACTTCCCGAGCGACGAGCATGGACTTGCGTTCTTCGACGGCACGCATCTCTACGAGCACGCCGACCCGCGCCAGGGGTACCACCCCGAGTGGAGCAGCTCCATCTTCAATTACGGCCGCGCGGAGGTGCGCGACTTCCTCGGCAGCAGCGCCCTGTTCTGGCTCGATGTCTACCGGGCGGATGCGCTGCGGGTCGACGCCGTCGCCTCGATGCTCTACCTCGACTACGGCCGCCGCGAGGGCGAGTGGGTCGCGAACCGCTTCGGCGGGCGCGAGAACCTCGAGGCCGTCGAGTTCGCCAAGCAGATCAATGCGGCGGTGTACCGGGACTTCCCCGCGGCCCAGACCATCGCGGAGGAGTCCACGGCATGGCCCATGGTCTCGCGCCCGACCTATCTCGGAGGCCTGGGGTTCGGGCTCAAATGGAACATGGGCTGGATGCACGACACGCTCAAGTACTTCCAGACCGACCCGATCTTCCGCAAGTACCACCACAACGCGCTGACGTTCTCGATCTGGTACGCGTTCACGGAGAACTTCGTGCTGCCGCTGTCGCACGACGAGGTCACGCAGGGCAAGGGCTCGCTCATCGGCAAGATGCACGGCGATGAATGGCAGCAGTTCGCGAACCTGCGGCTGCTGTACGGCTACATGTGGGGTCACCCCGGCAAGAAGCTGCTGTTCATGGGTTCGGAGTTCGCGCAGCGGCGCGAGTGGCAACATGATGAGAGCCTCGAGTGGCACGTGCTGCGCTATCCGTTGCACGCGGGCGTGCAACGATGGGTGCGGGATCTCAACCGCTGCTACCGCGATACGCCGGCCCTGCACGAGCTCGATTTCTCCCCCGAGGGCTTCGAGTGGCTCGACTGCAACGACGCCGAGGCGAGTGTCATCGCATTCCTGCGCAAGCCGCGCTCGCGCGGCGGCGAGACCCTCGTCGTCTGCAACTTCACGCCGGTCGTGCGCGAGAACTACCGGGTCGGCGTGCCGCACGGGGGCCTGTGGCGGGAGCGGCTGAACAGCGACGCGAAGGAGTACGGCGGCAGCGGCCAGGGGAATCTCGGGGCGGTGGAGGCCGCTCCCCTCGCCTCGCACGGCCGCTTCCACTCCTTGAGTCTCAAGCTGCCGCCGCTCGCCGTGCTGTACCTGCAGCCGGCATGACCTCACCGGCCGAAGCGGACGCCGCGAGCGCCGCCATGAGCTTGCCGCCCGACGCGGCGCCGCGCGTCGTGATCGAGCGCATCACGCCTTGCGTCGATGACGGCCGCTTCCCGGCGAAGCGTGTCATCGGCGAGACCGTCACCGCCGAGGCCGACGTGCTCGCCGAGGGTCACGACGCGGTGAGCTGCGTGCTCCTGTACCGGCCGCAGACGGAGTCGGCGTGGCGGAGCGTGCCGATGTCGCCGCTTGGGAGCGACCGCTGGCAAGCCGAGCTCGTCGTGGAGCGGCTCGGACGGTATGAGTACACCGTCGCGGCGTGGGTGGATCCTCTCGAGACCTGGCGCCGCGATCTCGCGAAGAGGCAGGCCGCCGGCCAGGACGTGAGCGTCGAGCTGCAGCGCGGAGCGCAGCTCGTGCGCGCGGCG
>JASHSR010000250.1 GCA_030038645.1 Gammaproteobacteria bacterium | reverse complement strand
GAGTACATCACCGCAAGCGGGCCGTACGCGGAGATTCACGTCGGGGACAAGACCTACGTCATCCGCGAGCGCATGCAGACTTTGGAGGAGCGGCTCGATCCGTCGCGCTTCTTTCGCATCCACCGCTCGGTGATCGTGCGGCTCGAGCGCATCGATGCGCTGCTGCGCGAGCCGGGCGGCGACTACGCGGTGCACCTGAAGAGCGGCGCCCGGCTCTCCGTCAGCCGCAATCGCGTGGAGCCGCTCGAGCAGTGGATGGGGCTGCCTCGCTGAGGCGCCCGCCCATGGCAACGCGCAGCTCACGCGCCCCGGACGGCGCGCGCCAGAATCTGAAATCCGCGGCGCGCGGCAGGTCCACGCGGCGTGGCAAGCTCGCCCCGCGCGGCAAGGCTCGAGGCCTCGGCGCCGAGGACATGACGCTCGGCCTCGCGGAGCCCGAGATCGCGGCAGTCGCGGCCCTCGTACGGGACGCGGGCGGCGTGCCGCTCGGCGCCTATCGTGAGCCGCTCGACGGCCGCCCCATGCTGCTCGCGTCCCTGCCGATCGGGGCCGTGCAGCCGACGCCGTTCCAGCGCGACCTCTCGCCGACGCATGCGCGGCGGCTCGCGGAGAAGATAGAGGAGACGGGCGTGTTTCTCGACCCGCTGATCGTCGTGCGCGGGGAGGATGGGCGCCTGTGGACGCCGAACGGACGGCACCGGCTCGCGGCGGCGAAGTTCCTCGGGCTGGGGCACGTGACGGCGCTCGTCTCGCCGGATGAGGCCCTCGCCTACCGCATTCTCGCGCTCAACACGGAGAAGGCGCACAACCTCAAGGACAAGAGCCTCGAGGCGATCCGCATGGCTCGCAGCATTGCGCGTCGCGATCCGCAGGCACGCGAGTCCGCTTGCGCTCAGCAGCTCGAGGCCGCGGAGCTGCTGACGCTCGGCGTCGCCTACGAGCAGAACGCGCGCTTCGGCGGCGGCGCGTACGGTCCGTTTCTGAGGAAGGTCGACCGCTTCAGCAACGAGACTCTCGCAAAGAGCTTGCGCGCGCGCGAGGGCTACGCGGCACGCTTGCAGGAGGTCGACCGGGAGGTCAAGCGCATCGTCGCGGCGCTCACGGAGCGCGGGTTCCGCTCGCCCTACCTGCGCAACTACGTGATCGCGCGCATCAATCCCGTGCGCTTTCACAAGGCCAAGAAGGGCTCGACGGCTCCGGCGATGCCGATCGCGCAGGCGCTCACGCGAATGGCCGCGGCGGCGCGCCGATTCGATCCCGCCTCGGTATCGCACTCCGATCTCGCGTGGGTCGCGGCGGGAGCGGAATCGCAGGACTGAGCGCTCGCCGGCGCGGCCGCGGGCGGGTCGGGACGCAGCGGGGACTGGGCGGGGTCGCAGCGTGGGCGGGGCGGCGTCGCAGCGAGGGCGAGGCGGGTCGCAGCGGGGACAAGGCGAGGTTGCAGCGCGGCGGGGCGTGGAGCGGCACGAATCGCCCGCCGCTCGCGCTCAGGCCGACCAGCGCCTCGGATGGCTCTCGGTGAGCCAGATGACGTGGCAGAGGTGGTGCAGGCGATAGACCGGGGTCTCGGGCAGGAGCTGCGGATCGTGCTCGCGCTCGATGACGATCTCGAGCTCGCTCGCGAGAATCGGCTCGCCGCACACGAGGCAAACGTGCCCCGAGCCGCGCCGCGCCCGCAGGCGCAACGTTCCGCGCCCCTCCGGGAGGATGCCGTAGCGGCGATAGCGGCGCACTCGCGCGCGCAACGCGTTGAGATACCGCGCGAGCTCGTCCGGAATGCGCTTCTCTTGCGAGGGATGGGAGTTCATGGGCTCGAGGCACCGGGCGCACCGCGGGCCCGATATGTCAACAAATCAGCAAACCCTGTTCCCAGGGTGGAAGGGCCTCACGGCCCAGTTTTCGCAGTACACTCATGCGGTCCGTGCCACGCCTGGCTAGCGGCGCCGGAGTCGGCGTCTGCGCTTGCAAGAAGGGCCGAACGGGCGCCGGCCGCCGACGAGCTCGAGCTTTGCGCGCTTCGGTGGCATCTGAGGTATTTGTCATGAATCTGATTCTCAAGCCTTATTCGCTCAATCCCGCGGATGCGGGCCACAAGTCGACACCCGTGAGCTTCGCGGGCCTGCCGATGTTTCAGCGCTTCGGCGCTCCGTTTAGAGCGGAGGTGGACCTGCGAGACTGCGAGGTGGAAGGGGAGATTCCCGCCGACGTGAACGGAGCGTTCTATCGCGTGGGCCCGGACTACCAGTACCCGCCCAAGTGCCCGGACAACATTCCGTTCGACGGGGAAGGGCACGTCGCCATGTTCCGGCTCACGAGGGGGCACGCGGACTTCAAGAGCCGCTACGTGCGCACGCAGCGCTACAAAGCGCAGGAGGCGGCGCGCCGCTCGCTGTTCGGGATGTATCGCAACCCGTACACGGACGATCCCGCGGTGAAGACGCTGAGCCGCGGTACGGCGAATACGCACGTCGTCTTTCACGCCGGCAAGCTCATGGCGCTGAAGGAGGACAGCCCGCCGGTGCTGATGGACCCGAATACGCTCGAGACGCTCGACGACTACCACGACTTCAAGGGCAAGCTCACGAGCCGCACGTTCACCGCGCATCCGAAGTTCGACTCCGAGACGGGCGAGATGATCGCGTTCGGCTACGAGGCGAAGGGTGAGGCGACGGACGACGTGGCGGTGTACACGATCGACCGGCGCGGCCGCATCACGTGGGAGGCGTGGATCAAGGTGCCGTACGTCGGGATGCTGCACGACTTTGCCGTGACGCAGAAGCATATCGCCTTCCTCGTGATCCCGATGGCGACGAACGTGCAGCAGATGAAGCTCGGCGGCGTGCACTTCGCCTGGGACTCGCACCTGCCGACCTGGCTCGGCGTGATGCGCCGAGGCGGCGACGGGAAGGACATTCGCTGGTTCAAAGGTCCCGAGCGGTGCGCGACGCACGTGATGGGCGCGGTTTCCGACGGCGACCGCGTCACGGTCGACGTGGACATGGCGCTCAAGAATCAGTTTCCGTTCTTTCCGAACGCCTACGGCGAGCCCTACGACCCGGTCGCCGCGGAAGGCCGCGTCACGCGGCTCACGGTCGACTTATCCAACAAGAGCGCCGACACCTACGGCATGGAGATTCTCTATCCGACCGTCGGCATCCTTCCGCGGCAGGACGATCGCTATCACACGATGCCGTACCGCTACGGGTTCATGCCGACCATGGATCCGACGCGGCCTTTCGATGAGCGGCTCGCGCACGTCCTCACACAGCCCGTCAATTGCTGGACGCGCTTCGATCATGCGACGCGCACCACCTCGACGTTCTTCGCGGGACCCGAGTCGACCCTGCAGGAGTGCTGCTTCGTGCCGCGCGCGAAAGATGCGCCGGAGGGCGACGGCTACGTGGTCGGCATCGCCAACCGGCTCATCGAGAGCCGCTCGGACCTGGTGATCGTCGATACGAAGCGCATGGAAGAAGGCGCGGTCGCGACCGTGAAGCTGCCCTTCAAGATCGGCGCGGGCATTCACGGCTGGTGGGTGAGCGAGGAGCAGCTCGCCGCGGCGGGATAGGGGTGGCGGCCCGGCCGCCCCCTGTCGCCGCGATTGGCAACGAGCCGGCAGCGCGATACGCTCGAGGTACGTGAATCTCAACCGTTTCCGGCCGTCGTTTCGGTCCCGAGATACTTCCCGAACCAGCGCAGCGCCCGTTCCAGAACGTCTCGTGAATCCTTCGGCTTGTGGAACCCGTGGCCCTCGCCCGCGTAGACGACCAGCTCGGCCGCAACCCCCATGGCGCGCAGCGCATGCCAGTACTCGAAGGACTGCGGCGCCGGGCACTCGCCGTCGTATTGCCCGACCACGATCAACGAGGGGGTCTTGTCATTGCGGATGAAGTTGATGGCCGAGCTCTTCGCGTAAGCCTGCGGATCCTGGTACACCGACGCGCCGAAGAACGGGATCATCCACTCATCGATGGAATTCTCGCCGTAATAGCTCTCCCAGTCCGACAGGCCGGCGCCGACGACGGCCGCCTTGAAACGATGCGTCTGGGTGGGGGCAAACATGGACATGAATCCGCCGTAGCTCCAGCCGGTCAGACCGAGCCGCTTGTCGTCGATCGGATATTGCGATTCGACGCGGTCGACGCCGGCCAGGATGTCGCGCAGGTCGCCGTAGCCCATGCTCAGACGCACGGCTTTCGTGAAGCGCTCACCCTCGCCAAAGCTCCCGCGAGGGTTCGGCATCAGGACGAAGTACCCCATCGCCGCGAGCGGCACCGGACCGTACCCGTCCTGCGGCCAGCCTGGGCGAGTCGCCGCGCTCGGGCCCCCGTGCACATAGACGATCAGCGGGTAGCGCGTCCCGGCGGCGGCGCCCCGACAAAGGCGACCCGATTGCCCGTGGGCGACCAGTCGTATTCATAGACGAATATCGAGGCCGGGGTGATTTCGCGCACTTGCCCGCCGCTTGCCGGGAGTACCGCGATCTGCTGATGCTCGACACCGGTCTCGCCGATGACGCCGATGCGCGGCTTGGTGGCGGACACGGCGCTGATCGCGTGCACATCGCCCTTCACGAAAAGGAAGCTCAGCTCCGAGCCGCTCGGCGTCCACGCGAGCTCATGTATGAAGCCGTCCAGGTGCGTAAGACGCCGCGCCCGCATCGCGTTTGCGGCGACTTCATAGAT
>JASHSR010000249.1 GCA_030038645.1 Gammaproteobacteria bacterium | reverse complement strand
CTTCCCCTACGTCCCGGGCCTCGGCACCAATCGCGAGGTGCTCAACCGCCTGTCCATCGTCTACGACACCCGCGACGACCTGACCGTCCCCACTCGCGGCGTCGAATGGGTGGTATACGGGGGAATCGCGAGCCGCGGCGGCGTGCTCAACGATTCGGAGGACAGCGAGGCGGGCATCGACGGCCGGGGCTTCTGGCTGGTGATGCCGACGACGGTGCTCGCGGCGCACGTGGCTCTGCGCTATCTGCCGACGGGAACCGATCTGCCGTTCTGGGCGCTGAGCAGCCTCGGCGGCGGCGAGAGCGATATCGGAGGCGAGCAGCCGCTGCGAGGCTACGGCGAGGGGCGGTTCTACGGTCGCGATTCCTTCTCCGCCTCGGTCGAGCTGCGGCACAAGATCATGTCAGTCCACGCGGACACCACGCGCATCGACATCGAGCTCACGCCCTTCGTCGATGTCGGGCGAGTGTTCTCGAGCGGGGACACCGTCCCGTTCACGGCGCTGCACAAGATCGTCGGCGTGGGCTTCCGCGGCGTCGCGCGCCCCTTCGTCGTCGGATACGTCGACATCGGCTACGGGAACGAGGGGGCTGCGGTATTCACCGGCCTCAACTATCCGTTCTAGGCGCCGTTCTAGGCGCGGGCCGCGGCGCTACGGCTTCCCCATCGCCATAGCGAGCAGAGCGGCCGAGAGAACGAGCAGCGCCACGCGGGTCCGGAGAAAGGCGGCGGACGGCCGGCGTCGCACGGCGCCGAGGGCCTGCTCGAGCTTGCGGTCGCCGGTCAGGCGCGGTCCGAGGACTACGACGAGCAGCGAGGCGAGCGCGCTGAGGCCCAGCAGCCATACGCTCATCGTCATGTTGACCCCTCCGATTTGTTGATCTTCTTGGTGGGACGGGCGCGGCTCGTACGGGCCGCTCGGTGAGTCCCCGGTGTTGTCCGAGCAGCGTACCGCAGGCGGGGAGGGTCGTCGAGCGCGGCGGCCTGCGGCGATATTCGGTTAAATCAGGGTCGCCGCGCCCTCCGCGCCGCGCCCCGCCGCTCAGCGCACCGCCACCGTCATGGCGCCGAGCCCCTCGATGGCGCACGTCATGACATCGCCGGCTCGCACCGGCCCGACGCCCTCCGGCGTTCCGGTATAGATCAGATCGCCGGGGTACAGGCGGTAGAACGACGAGGCGTACTCGATCAGCCGCTCGACGTTGAAGATGAGATCGCGCGTGCTCGCGCGCTGACGGAGCTCGCCGTTCACGTGCAGGCTCAGCAGCAGGTCGTTGGGGTTCGCGATCTCATCCCCCGTGGTGAGCCAGGGGCCGAGGACGGCGAAGGAGTCGGGCGATTTGCGCAAGCTGCGATCCTCCGGGCCGCGGATCGTCATGTCGAGGCCGATGGCGTAGCCGGCCACGTAGTCGAGCGCCTGCCCTCGCGGTATGCACCGTCCCTCGCGGCCGACGACTGCGACGAGCTCGATCTCGTGGTCGTTGCGCCGATCGGGAAAGCCGAGTGCGACGCCTTCCGACGGGCCGACCACGGCCGTCGCGGACTTGAGGAACAGGCCGTAGGTCTCGATCGTCCTCACGTCCTTGTCGAAGTGCACGCCGCCGTCCGCGCTCGCCTCGCGCTGATGCGCCGGATAGTTCACCGGGGCGGCGATGATGCGCGGGGGGTTGGCGACGGGACTCAGCAGGCGGATGGAGCGAAGCGGCAGCCGCGGCGCCCGGGGGAGCAGCTCGACGGCGGCGGCGCGGACGGCCTCGAGATTGAGCAGCAGAAGGTCGGCCTTCGGAAGCGGATAGCGGGCGGGGGGAATGGCGCCGAGCGCGCCGCTCACGTCGGCCACATCCTCTCCCTCGACTATCCCGAGCCGATCTCGGTCGAAGCGGCAGAGCTTCATGGCGGAGTCTTCACTCGCTGCGGCAGGAGCGGGTCCTGCCTCGCCCATGGAGTATAGTCGGACCGCAGCCGAGTTTTGGATGGGCAGCATGGTCAATCTCCGCACCAGGCCCGAGCCGCTCGATGTGGCGCTCGAGAAGTCCGCCGTCGTCGTGGTGGACATGCAGAACGCCTTCGCGAGCCGTGGCGGGCTCCTCGACTTGGCCGGCATCGACATCTCGGGCGCGGGCGCCGTGGTGCGCACCATCCGTACGGTTCTCGCGGCGGCCCGCGAGCGGGGCGTACCCGTCGTCTATCTGCAGACGGGCTACAAGCCCGACCTCAGCAACGGCGGCGGCGAGGCGTCGCCGAATCCGCGCAAGGAGACCGCGCTGTGCCTCATGAGGGCGCGGCCGCAGCTCAAGGGGCAGCTCCTCGTCGAGGGCACCTGGGATTTCGCCATCGTCGATGAGCTCGCGCCGCAGCCGAGCGACATCGTGGTGCTCAAGACTCGCTACAGCGGCTTCGCGGGCACGACGCTCGACTCGGCGCTGCGCGTGCGCGATATCCGCTATCTGTTCTTCGTGGGCATTGCGACCAACGTCTGCGTCGAGTCCACGCTGCGCGATGCGTACTTCCACGAGTACTGGCCGATCCTCGTCACCGACGGCGCGATGCAGGCGGGGCCGCCCGCGGCGCAGGAGGCGACGATCTTCAACGTCGAGTCGTTCTTCGGCTGGACGCTGACGGCGGAAAGCCTCATCGGGAGCCTGCGCGGGCCCCGTGCCCGCTGATCTCCGCGCCGGCGTCCGCGGCGAGACCGGCGTACGCGAAGATCGCGACGGCCCCGAGCACGCCGGCCGCGAGGAAGGCGAGCCGGAAGTCATGGAGGCTCAGCTCCGGCGCATGCCGCAGGAGGCGGCTGAAGTTGAGCATGAGGGCGCCGACCGACACGCCCATTCCCATGCTGATCTGCTGCGTCAGGGAGGACAGCACACTCGCGGAGGCGCGGTCCTCGGGCGCGATGTCGGCGAAGGTGACGAAGGTGATCGCGGTGAACTGCATCGAGCGGCTCGCGCCGGCGAGGACGAGGATCGAGCCGCTCAGCGCCATCGGCAGGCTCGGTGAGATCAGTGCGCACGCGGCGATGCACGCGGAGGCGATCGCGCAGTTGGCGACGAGCACGGCGCGCATGCCGAAGTGCCGGAGGATGGGATTGGTGATCGTCTTCATCGCGAGATTCGCCGCCATGTAGATGAGCAGCAGCATCCCCGAGGCGACGGGCGAGAGGCCGAAGCCGACCTCGAACATCAGCGGCAGGAGGAACGGCGTCGCGCTGATGGCGGCGCGCGAGATGCAGCCTCCCGAGATGCAGCCGACGAAGAAGGTGCGCACGCGCAAGGCTTGCAGTCTCACCACGGGGGAGGGGGTGACTCGCAGATGCCGCACCGCGAGCAGTCCCACTACCGCGGCGGCGGCGAGCAGGCTCGCTCCGAGGGAGGGCTTGATCTCGCGGGTGCCGATCGCATCGAGGCCGTACGTCAGGCAGGCGAGCGCGACGGCCATCAGGCCGAACCCTCGGGCGTCGAACGGGGTGCGCTCGGCGGCCTTCTGATTGGGAATGAAGGCGAGCACGAGGCCCATGCCCGCGAGGCCGAGCGGGACGTTGACGTAGAAGATCCAGCGCCACGAGGCTGCGCTCGTGATGAAGCCGCCGAGCGGCGGCCCGAGCACCGGCGCGAACAACGCGGGCCAGACGAGGGTGGAGAGCGCCTGCATCAAGTCCCGCTTCTCGGTGTTGCGAAGGACCACGAGCCGGCCCACGGGCGACATCATCGCCGCCGCGGCGCCCTGTACCACGCGCGCGGCGATGAACGCGAGGAAGCTCGGTGCGGCCCCGCACGCCATGGAGGCGAGCGTGAACGCGCCGATCGCGGTGCAGAAGAGGTTACGCGCGCCCACGCGGTCCGCGAGCCAGCCGCTCGCCGGAATGCAAGCCGCCGTCGCGAGCACGTAGGCCGTGATGCCGAGGCTCATGCGGGTCGCCGTGGTGCCGAAGCTCTGCGCGATCGGCGGCACCGCCGTCACGATGATGGTCGCATCGAGGTTCTCCATGAAGAACGCGCACGCGACGATCAGCGCGATCACCATTGAGCGGCTCGCTCGAGCGGGAGTATTCAGGAGAGCGTACGGAGGATGTCGTTGAGCGTCGCGCTGGGCCGCATCGCCGCGGCGCATCGAGCGCCGTCCGGATGGTAATAGCCGCCGATGTCGACGGCGGACCCCTGTGCGGCGTTCAGCTCGCCGACGATTCGCGACTCGTTGCGGGCGAGTTGCTCGGCGACGGGCGCGAACAGCTTCTGCAGCCCGGCGTCCTCGGTCTGGGACGCGAGCGCCTGGGCCCAGTAGAGCGCGAGGTAGAAATGGCTGCCGCGGTTGTCGAGTTCGCCCGTCTTGCGCGAGGGGGACCTGTCGAACTCGAGGACCTTGCCGTTCGCCGCATCGAGGGCCTGTGCGAGGCACGCCGCCTTCGAGTTGCCCGTCTTGCGCGCGAGGTCCTCGATCGAGACCTGAAGCGCGAGGAACTCGCCGAGCGAATCCCAGCGCAGATGGCCCTCCTCGAGGAACTGCTGGACATGCTTCGGGGCGGAGCCTCCGGCTCCCGTCTCGTAGAGGCCGCCGCCGGCGAGCAGCGGAACGATCGAGAGCATCTTGGCGCTGGTCCCGAGCTCGAGGATGGGAAATAGATCCGTGAGATAGTCGCGCAGCACGTTGCCCGTGACGGAGATCGTGTCTTGCCCGGCGCGCAGCCGCTCGAGCGTCACACGGATCGCCGCGACGGGCGAGAGGATGCGGATGTCGAGGCCCGATGTGTCGTGGTCGCGCAGGTATCGCTGCGTCTTCTCGATGACGTTGCGGTCGTAGGCGCGCTGCTCGTCGAGCCAGAACAGGGCGGGCGCGCCGGTCGCCCGCGCTCGCTCCACGGCGAGCTTGACCCAGTCCCTGATCGGCAGATCCTTCGTCTGGCACATGCGCCAGATGTCGCCCCGGCTCACCTCGTGGCGGGTGAGGACCTTTCCGGCGTCGTCGACCACGCGCACGACGCCGTCGGCCGCGATCTCGAAGGTCTTGTCGTGCGAGCCGTATTCCTCCGCGGCCTGGGCCATGAGCCCGACGTTGCTCACGTTGCCCATCGTCGCCACGTCGTACGCGCCGTGCTGCTTGCAGTCGTCGATGACGGCCTGATAGATGCCGGCGTAGCAGCGGTCGGGGATCATCGCCTTGATGTCGTGCATCTTCCCATCGGGACCCCACATCCGGCCGGAAGCGCGGATCGCGGCGGGCATCGACGCATCGATGATGATGTCGCTCGGGACGTGAAGGTTGGTGATGCCCTTGTCGGAGTCGACCATCGCAAGCGGCGGCCGCGTCGCGTACGTCGCCTTGAGGTCCGACTCGATGGCGGCTCTCTGAGCCTCGGGGAGCGCTCGGATCTTCGCGTAGACGTCGCCCACGCCGTTGTCCGGATCGACGCCGAGCTGCTTGAGCACGGTGGCGTGCTTCTCGAGCGCATCCTCGAAGTACACGCTCACCGCGTGGCCGAACATGATGGGGTCGGAGACCTTCATCATCGTCGCCTTGAGATGCAGCGACAGCAGCACGCCGCGGGCCTTGGCGTCGTCGATCTGCGCCCGGTAGAACGCGCGCAGCGCCTCGACGCGCATGAAGGTCGCCGAGATCAGCTCTCCGGGCAGGACCTTCACGGACTCCTTCAGCACGGTCGTCTTGCCCCCGCGGTCGATGAGCTCGATGCGCAGGCTGCCCGCCGTCGCGATGACCGCTGACTGCTCGTTGGCGTAGAAGTCACCGCCGTCCATGTGGGCGACGTGAGTCTTCGAGGCGGCCGACCACGCGCCCATCGAGTGCGGATGCTTCTTCGCGTACTGCTTGACGGCGTTCGCCACGCGCCGATCCGAGTTGCCCTCGCGCAGCACCGGGTTGACCGCGCTGCCCAGCACCTTTGCAAAGCGGGCCTTGAGCTTGCGCTCGCGCTCGTCGGCCGGCTCGTCGGGATACTCGGGAACGCGATAGCCCTGCGAGCGCAGCTCGGCGATGGCGGCCTTCAGCTGCGGCACCGACGCGCTGATGTTCGGCAGCTTGATGATGTTCGCCTCCGGCCTCTGGGCGAGCTCGCCGAGCTCGGCGAGGTCGTCCGGCCGCCGCTGCGCCGGGGTGAGCTCGTCCGGAAAATGCGCGAGGATGCGGCCCGCGAGCGAGATGTCGCGAGTCTCGACCACGAGCGACGCCGGCTTCGTGAACGCCTGCACGATGGGCAGCAGCGAATAGGTCGCCAGCGCCGGAGCCTCGTCGGTCAGCGTGTAGACGATCTTGGCGTCGGTCATGGCGGTCCTCGGGTGCGGGGCTGGCGACTGCACGGGGATCTCGAGGAGTACTATACCAAGCCCTCGAGATGCTCGGGCCGGGCGGCTCGCGCCCCGGCACATGCTCGGCGCATTGCCCGGCGCATTGTCCGGCGCGTGCTCGACGCGTTGCCCGATGCGTTGCCGATGGGTTACCCGACGCGCCGCCGCACGCTGTCTGAGTGCCGCTTGGCGCGCTGACCGGCGCCCCGACCATTAACGAATCTTAAGAAGCGCCCCGCAGGTGCCTTCCGACAGTATGATCACGGCTGCCGACGATCGGCACGACAACGGCAACGGGAGGATTCATGAGAAGACCCACATATCTGGCAGTCGCTGCGGCGGCTGCAGCCTGCTTCATGGCCGCGGCGGCTCCGAGAGCTCAGGCGCAGATCAGCATCAACATCGGCGTTCCGCCCGATTGTCCCTACGGCTACTACGACTACGCGCCGTATCCCTGTGCGCCGTACGGCTACTACGGCCCGGAGTGGTTCCTGAATGGAGTCTTCATCGGCGTCGGCCCGTGGTTCCATGGCCCCGCCAACTTTCGCGGCCACGTCAACAACCATCTCGATCCGCGGCGCGGCTACCGGGGCTCGAGGCCGAATCCCGGTGCGAAGCGCGATCCGGCCAAGCCTGTCAGCAAGATCGCCCACTTCAAAGGGAACGAGGTCCGCGACGGGCGCGGCCACGTCGGCGGCAAGCGCTAATCGGTCGGGCGCGGCCGGCCGCCGAGCGTAATCGACCGGCGAGCCGGCCGGCGCTACGAGCGCGGGCCCGCGAAATGGACGCGGCGGCGAGGGTCTCTCCGCCGCGCCCCCCCAACAGGGAAGACGTCGCTGAGGACGCCGGCGCTCCGCCGGCTCCGCGGGCCGCTCCTGCCCGTTGACCCGGGCATGCTACGTGCGTATACAGCTGCGACTTGGCGCATCCGTCGCCGAGAAGAGCCAGCATGGGCAGCGAAGAGCACGAGCATAGCGGCTCACGGCGTTCGCCGCGCCTCCCGCGAGAGAAGCGCTTCTGGATTCCCTTCGCGGCGCTCATCGTCCTCGCGATCCTGCTCGTCTACTACTTCAGCCGCTCGCGCGGCGGAGGAGCCAACGCGCATGCGCAGCCTGCGGCGGCCGTGACGGTCGCCCAGTCGAAGACCGGCAACATCAACATCTATGTCGAGGCGCTCGGAACGGTCACGCCGACCTACACGGTGACCGTGTACAGCCAGATCACCGGCCGCGTCGTGGCGGTCCACTACCAGGAAGGTCAGATGGTGCACAAAGGCGATCCGCTGATCGACATCGACCCCCGTCCGTACCAGGCGACGCTCATGCAGGCGCAGGGCACCTTGACGCACGACGAGGGCGTCCTCGCGCAAGCGCGGCTCGACCTGCAGATCTACAAGGCCGCGTACGCGCGCAACGGCATCGGCAAGCAGCAGCTGCAGGACCAGGAGCAGGCGGTCGTCCAGTCCGAGGGGACCGTCCTGGCGGACCGCGGAACGGTGGATTACGACCGCGTGCAGCTCGCCTACTGCCACATCACCGCGCCGATCACCGGGCGCGTCGGCCTGCGCCTGGTCGATCCCGGCAACGTCGTCTTTGCGGGCAGCAGCACGACGCTCGTCGTGATCACGCAGCTGCAGCCGATCACGGTAGTCTTCAACGTCCCGGAGGACGATCTGCCGCAGGTCGAGTCCCAGCTGAGCGCCGGCCACGCGCTGCGCGTGGACGCGTTCGACCGGGCCGACGAGCACGTGATCGAATCCGGAACGCTCACCTCTCTCGACAACCAGATCGACACGACGACCGGAACCATCCGGTTTCGCGCGAGATTCCCCAACACGAGCCTCGCGCTCTTCCCCAACCAGTTCGTGAACGCGCGTCTGCTGGTCCGCACGCTGAGCGCCGTGACGCTGGTTCCGACGGCGGCCGTGCAGCACAACGGCACGGCCGCCTTCGTGTACGTCGTGAAGCCCGACCACACCGTCGCCGTGCAGAGCGTCACGACGCCGGCGAGCAATGAGCAGGAGACGGCGGTGCAGGGCCTCGGTGCGGGCGTGACCGTCGCCACCAGCGGCTTCGACCGTCTCGACAACGGCACCCGCGTGTCGATTCGCGCCGAGGCGGCAGGCTCGGGCGCCTCCTCGAGCTCTTCCGCGAGCTCCTCCTCGAGCTCCTCCAGGTCCGCAACGAGCGCCGCATCCGCCGGCGGTTGACCGCGATGAGTCCGTCGAGGCCGTTCATCGTCCGTCCCATTGCGACGGCCTTGCTGATGGTCGCCGTGTTTCTTGCGGGCGGTGTCGCGTATTTCCAGCTGCCGGTGTCGGCGCTCCCCGAGGTGGATTACCCGACCATCCAGGTGCTGACGTTCTATCCCGGCGCGGGACCGAGCGTCGTCGCCTCGACCGTCACGGCTCCGCTCGAACGGCAGTTCGGCGAGGTCGCGGGCTTGAGCCAGATGACCTCCACCAGTGCCGGCGGGGTGTCGGTCATCGTGATGGAGTTCCAGCTGAGCCTCGGCATCGACGTCGCCGAGCAGGAGGTTCAGGCGGCGATCAACGCCGCGCAGAGCTATTTGCCTGCCGATCTGCCGGCGCCACCCGTCTACAGCAAGTCGAATCCCGCGGACGCACCGGTTCTGACGCTGGCGCTCACCTCGAGCGAGATACCGCTCTCGCGAGTGGAGGATCTGGCGGATACGCGCCTCGCGCCGAAGCTCTCGCAGCTCTCCGGAGTGGGCCTCGTGAGCATTGCCGGCGGCCAGAAGCCCGCGGTGCGCATCGAGGCGAATCCGGCGGCGCTCGCGGCATACGGCATCAATCTCGAGGATCTGCGCAACGCGCTCGCCGGGACCAGCCTCAACTCCGCCAAGGGCAACTTCGACGGGCCGACCCAGGACTACACCATCAACGCGAACGATCAGCTCTCCACCAGCGACGATTACAAGTCGGTGGTCGTCGCGTATCGCGATGGAGCGCCGGTAACGCTCAGCGCCGTCGCTCGCATCGTCGACGGCGTGGAGAACGACAAGCTCGCCGCGTGGCAGAACGACACCCCGGCGATCCTCCTCAATATCCAGCGGCAGCCCGGCGCGAACACGATCGAGGTCGTGAACGCCATCGAGAAGCTGTTGCCGCAGCTCGAGGCCACCTTGCCGAAGGCGGTCCACGTCGCCGTCGTCACGGACCGCACGACCACCATCCGCGCCTCGGTGCGGGACGTGGAGCTCGAGCTGCTCCTCGCGGTGGCGCTCGTGGTGATGGTGATCTTCCTGTTCCTGCGCAGCCTCTCGGCGACCATCATCCCGAGCATCGCGGTGCCGCTCTCGCTGATCGGGACCTTCGGCGCCATGTATCTGCTCGGTTACAGCCTCAACAATCTCGCGATGATGGCGCTCACGATCTCGACCGGGTTCGTGGTGGACGATGCGATCGTGATGATCGAGAACATCACCCGCTTCATCGAGGCGGGCGAGTCGCCGATGCAGGCGGCCCTCAAGGGTGCCGAGCAGATCGGCTTCACGATCCTCTCCCTGACGGTATCGCTCATCGCCGTTCTGATCCCTCTGCTCTTCATGACCAACATCGCCGGGCGGCTGTTCAGCCAATTTGCCGTGACGCTTGCGGTGACGATCCTGCTCTCGGCGTTCGTGTCGCTCACGCTCACCCCGATGATGTCGGCGCGCTTGCTGCGCCGTGCTTCGGAGGAGGAGCAGGGCCGCTTCAACCGGGCCTCCCGGCGCACTCTCGAGCGGATCATTGCCTTCTATGGGCAGACGCTGCAGAGCGTCCTACGACACCGGCGGGCGACGTTCCTCGCCGCGACCCTGATCGTCGTGCTGACGGGCGCGCTCTATGTCGTCACGCCCAAGGGCTTCTTCCCGGTGCAGGACACGGGGATCATCCAGGGCATCTCGCAGGCGTCCGGCTCCACTTCCTTCGATTCGATGGCGCAGAAGCAGCAGGCCCTGGCGCACGTGCTGCTCGCCGACCCGGCGGTGCAGAGCGTGTCCTCGTTCATCGGCGCCGACGGCACCAATACCACGCTCAACAGCGGGCGTATCGACATCACCCTCAAGCCGCTCGCCGAGCGCGGCGTCTCCGCGATGCAGGTGATCAATCGGCTCAAGCCGCGGCTTGCTCGAGTCGCCGGCATCACGCTCTACATGCAGCCCGTGCAGGATCTCACGGTCGATGACCGCGTGAGCCGGACGCAGTACCAATATACGATCGAGGATTCCAACCAGGACGAGCTCGACGCGGTGGCGCGGAAGGCGCTGGGGCGATTCAAGCAGCTGCCACAGCTCGCGGACGTGGTGACGGACCAGCAGCTCGATGGCCTCGAGACCCAGCTCGTGATCGACCGCGCGACGGCGTCGCGCTTCGGCATCACGCCGGAGGCGATCGACAATACGCTGTACGACGCCTTTGGCCAGCGGCAGATCAACACGCTCTACACGCAGATCAATCAGTACCACGTCATCCTCGAGGCCGATCCTCGCTATCAGCGCGGTCCTTGGGACCTGAGCAGCCTCTACATCCAGTCTTCCTCGAGCGGTAGCTCCTCGGCGGCTCCGGCGTCGAACACCGCCGGCTCATCCTCCGGCGCGGGCGCGGGAGCCGCGCCTGCGGCAGGAAACGCACTGCTCACGCCCGCATCGAGCAACGGCCTGTCCTCCTCGCCGTCGGCAACGTCGGCGCTGGCCGCGGCATCGACGGCCGGATCGACCAGCACCGCCGTCACGCAGACCCCGGTTCCGCTCAGCGCCTTCACGCACGTTCGCACACGGACCGAGGCCCTCGCCATCAACCGCCAGGGCCAGTTTCCGGCGGTGACGATCTCGTTCAACCTGGCTCCGGGCTACTCGCTCGGACAGGCTGTCGATGCCATCAACGGCGCCGT
>JASHSR010000248.1 GCA_030038645.1 Gammaproteobacteria bacterium | reverse complement strand
CGATGATCCAGGAAACGAGCGTTCCGGGATGATCGCTCGCGGGTCTGCCGCCTTCGAGGTGAATGGCGCGCTCGTCACCCCTCAAGGCCTGCAGCCGCACGCGCGCCAGCGCTTGCGCGAGTGAGACCGTCCAGTCGTCTTTCAGCAGCGCGCGGGCGAGCGTCTCGCCCGACCTGCCGGCGCGCACGGTATGCGCGATCCCGTGGGCCCGGCGAAAGTCGTGCAGTCCTTCGTAGAGCGTTCCGCCCCCGCATTCGTGCGCGCATGCGCGCAGCAGCGTGAAGTCGGAGTACGTCGTCAGGCCGGCGAGCCGCCACCCGCGCCGCGGCAGCCGCGGCCGACAGTCACGACTCCAGAGAGTGATGGGGTCCCCCACGGTCGTCAGGCGGGCCCCACGTTCGCCGCCCAGGGCTTCGGCGAAGCGCCGCGCATCGCAATAGCGCCCATCCTGGATCACCGCGCGGAGCGAGCCGGCGTCCTCGGCAGCTTCGCCGGCCGCGGAAGGCCAATCGTCGGCCGCGGACGACCAATCGCTGGCCACGGCGGGCCAATCGCCGGCCAGCGCGACAGCCGCCGCGCCGATCAGTGACAGAGACTTCGCCACCTCGCGCCTGTTCATGGGACTCTCGGCGGCCGGATGCCGTGGGGAAGGCCGATCATCCACCGCCGCCTCGGCACACGGCCTCTGTGGGTCACGTCCGTCACGGGCGGCGCTGCGCTTCAATGCTCTCGTGAGAATGCGCGAGATACTGCGCGACCGCATCCAGCTCCCTATCGGTGATCTCGACGCGCGTGAAGGCCGGCATGGCGTTCAGGCCGTTGCGCACGACGGCCTCGACGTAGGCGGCCGTCAGATCGGCGCGATCGGCGAGGAGCGCGCGCTGCTTGCCGAGCCGGCGGCCTAGCATGAACGTGCCGGTGCCGCCCTCGAGGTGGCAAATGCCACAGTGCGCGAGGTAGAGCGCACGGCCATCGGCGCCAGTCGCGGCCGCCCCGTGTGTCGGCGCCGTGCCGAGCGTCGGCGCCGCGTCCTGCTTCGAGTCGTTGCCGACACGCGCAGGCGACGCATGCGCCACGAGCAGCGCCGCACCCGACAGCAAGACAGTGGCGGCAGCCTGCAAGAGCGTCGCACGGCGGCTCGCGGCGCCGCGCATCGGAGCCCGCGAGAGTCGGGTGTGAGCCCGCGGATAGCTCATGCCTCACCTACCTGCCTTGCTTTGATGGGGCTGCAGACGGCGCAGCGCCGGTTCCGTAGCCCATCGCCCGGTAGGCCCGCGGCCACACGCCCTGCTTGCCCGGCGCGAGGATGCCGTTCGGGTCGAGCGCGTCCTTGATCCGCTCGTTGAGCCTCAGCAGGGCGTGGCCGTTGAAGTCGAACGTCCGCGCTACCTGATCCATGTAGGAGAGGTGGGTGCGATACTCGCCGTACCCGGCCGCGGCGGCGTCCTTCACCAGCGCATCGAACAGCCGGCGCACCTCTCCGGTCATGCGCGCGTCGTCCCGGTCGAACAGCATCAGATTGATGTTCGTGACGCAGCGATCGTTGACGTAGAAGGTCCCGGAGTAGTCCACTCCGAACTCGTCATAGCGCGCCTTGGTGCGATGGAACTGCTGCAGCACTCGCTCGCCGCTCGCCGGCATCACGGGCGAGAAGCCGATGTGTCCGCCGCGTCCGCCGTTCCAATTGACGATCTGAAGCGGGAAAACGGTGGGCACCGGTGCGCCGCCCGGATGTCCCGGCGGGTCGCCCCGCTGCCAACGCGACTCGGTGAGGCGCAGCTTCCCGTGCCGTGCGAAGGCCTTGCGGATGATGCGCGCGCGGGCCTCGTTCACGTCGGGATCGCCGTGCAGCTGCAGATCGAAGTTCCACCAGCCGACGCCGTACTTCGCCATGATCCGGCGTACGACGCTCTCGGGAATCGCGCCAGGGCCCCGGTACCACTCGCTGCGCTGTGAGGAGGTGGTCGCGGCGCCCATGTAACAGCGCACGCCCACCTTGTGATCGAACACGCCCCGAAGGCGCAGCGGCGCGAGCACATCGACGATCCAGCCGATGTCGTCGGCATCCGGCGCCTGCGCCGCGAGCGTCAGGGTCGCTTCAGGCTCGGGCATCAGCCACAGGCCCATCTTCGTCACCACGCCGAGCGTCGACTGCGCGAACATCTGGTCCCACGAGGGGCCGAAGCCATACTTGAACAGCGGCCAATTCGGGCTGTTGCTCATCGCGCCCATGCCGGTGCGCATCAGCTCGCCGTCCGGCAGGACCACTTCCATGCCGCAGATGTAGGCCGTGTGATCGCCGTACGGCGCCTGGCTGAAGCCGCGCTCGAGCGCATTGCCCATCACGCTGCCCCAGGCATTGCCCGGGATGGCCATCCACAGCGGAATGCCGTTTTGCCGCAGGTAATCGAACAGCTCGAAGAAGCCCACGCCGGGCTCGAGGACGCAGTAGCCGAGATCCGCGTTGACCTCGATGATGCGGCGCATGCGGCCCAGGTCGAGCACCACCGTGCCGGACATCACGGGCGCGGCGCCGCCGTAGCCGAAGTTCTTGCCGCGCGAGATCGGCCAGAGCGGAATGCGGTGCTCGTTGGCGAGCCGCATCAACGCCTGAACCTCCTCCGTCGAGGCCGGCGCGACCGCCGCCGAAGGTCCGTGCTCCCAGCCTTCACCGAAGGCATAGGCGTCGAGGTACTCGCGCCGGTCCTGCTCCGACGCGAGCACCCACTCCTTTCCGACGACGCTCGCGAATGCGGTGAGCGCGCGCTCGAAGGCCTGATGGGTCGTATTGGGTGGGAGTTGCAGCACGACTCGGTCTCGCTTCACGGCGGGCGCTCGCTCACCGATGCAGTGGAATCCGGTAGATATTCTGCAGCCGCTC
>JASHSR010000247.1 GCA_030038645.1 Gammaproteobacteria bacterium | reverse complement strand
GTGAAGGTCCGGTACTGTTCTACGAGCGCCTAGCGTGGGTATCGCAGCTTTTGGTCGGCGCTCGAGAATCAGTTGATTGAGCGACGCGAAAAATATTGCGCCGAAGCTAGGCTGTCAAGACGATTTTCGGCATTCAAATAGAATTTCCAAACGCATCAGGAACTTGAAGTCTAAAATTGCCTCTCAGCGAAAAAATTAGTCAAATAGCGAAATCGTGGGCCCCTGGCGTACGACTCGCGGGCGTCGAATCTCTGCGATCGTCGCAGTATGATGACTCATCACACGAGGAGAGCACCTCCCGTGCCAAAGGGATCGCTCGAGATCTCCACGTACCAGGCGCCGACGACGTCCGACGCGCCTGAGCTCTTTGAAACGCCATCGCCGACAACGCGCGCGTTCGAGTATGTGAGCGACCGCGTTCCGGCAGCGGCGCTCGGCGCCTGCGCTTCGCTGCTGCTTCACGCCTGCCTCGTCACTTCCGTTCTCTGGAGTGTCGGTGCGCGCCATGCGCGCCCTTCCGACCCGCATTGGGGCGGCAGCGCTCGAAGGCACGACACTTCCGACGCCGCGATGCAGTGGATCGTCCTCGAGATGGACCCCAGCCCAACCGCTGAAGTCCGGCCCAACGTCTCTCCCACACTGATCCCCGTGGCGCCCGTCGCGTGGCAAGCTGATCTCGCCAAAGTAGCTGCCGAGCTCGATGCCGATTTCGCGGACGAGACGACGTCCGGATCCTCATCGAGCGCTGCCGATTCTGGAAGTGACGGCACTGCCCTCATCGCGATGGCCGGGCGATACATCGGTCAGATCGATGCTCGCATCGATCGAGCATGGATGCGTCCGCGTACGCCCATCGGCGCGGCCGCCTTCTCTTGTCGCGTGCGTATCGACCAGGACCGCGCGGGGAACGTCCTCGACGTCACGCTCGAGCGCTGCAACGGCGATGCCCGCTGGCAGCTCTCGCTCGTGCGCGCGATCGAATCGGCATCGCCCCTTCCCGCGCCGCCCGACCCAGCGGTGTTCGCTCCGATTGTGCACATGAGCTTTCGGGCCGCGGCGTACAGACCGGGTGCGCCTGAAGGGCAATATGAGCCGAAGGGGCTTGCTCGGGTGGCGCAGGCCGCCGCTCCCGATGAGAGCGCTCGGTCGGCTCTCGATCGTCTCCGCGACGCGCTGCGGAAGGCGCATCCGAACGAAGTGATCCAGCTCACGATCGCAGGCTCGGCGGACGAAAGCCCGCTCGACAGGGCGCCCCGCGCGCTCGCATCACCGCCCGCGCCGCTCGAGGAGCGCCCGAGCGACAGCCACCCGCCGTAACGCTGCAACTACCTCTTCGCCGCGTGCCGCGCTTTGAGCTCTGCAACGACGCCGGCAAGGGGGATGTCGCGGCTCTTCAAGAGCACGAGCAGATGAAAGAGGAGATCCGCCGCCTCGGCCACCACCTTGTCGCTCTCCTCGGCGACGGCGGCGAGGGCGACTTCCAATCCTTCCTCGCCGACCTTCTGAGCGATGCGCTTGGGACCCTGCGCAAACAGACGAGCGGTATAGCTGCCGTCCGGCCGCTCGGCGAAGCGCTGCTCGATGAGGCGCTCCAGCGTCACGAGGAACGCGAGTCTCTCCGCGGCCGCCACGGGCTCGTCGCCGAAGCAGGTTTGCGTGCCGGTGTGGCAGACGGGACCCTGCGGCCGGGCGGTAATGAGCAATGTATCGGCGTCGCAGTCGGCTCGCACATCAGCGAGGTCGAGATGATTGCCCGACGTCTCCCCCTTCTCCCAGAGCCGCTGCTTGCTGCGGCTGAAGAAGACGACGCGACGCCGGTCGAGCGTCGCTCGAAGCGCATCGGCGTTCATGAAGCCGAGCATCAGCACCGCGCCGGTGTCGGCGTGCTGCACGATCGCCGGCAACAGGCCGCCGCCTTTCGCGAAATCGAGCCGGGAAATATCGTGAGAGGTCAAGGTCATAAGGGCTCCCGTCAGCGCCGCACGCGTACGGCGATGCCCGCCGCTGCGAGCTCGCGCTTGAGCTCGTGAACCACGATCGCGCCGGTGTGGAATACGCTCGCGGCGAGCGCGGCATCCACGTCCGCTTGCTGGAAAACGTCCCGGAAGTGCGCGGCGGAGCCCGCGCCGCCGGATGCGACGAGCGGGACGCGGCACACCTCTCGCACGGCGCGCAGCTGCTCGATGTCGTAGCCCCTGCGCACGCCGTCGCTCGCCATGCAGTTGAGCACGATCTCGCCGGCCCCGCGATCCTGGACCTCCGCCGCCCACTCGAGTGTGTTGCGCCCCGAATCCCGTGTGCGGCTCGGGTCGCCGGTGAATTGGAACACCCGATAGCGACTCTGCGCCGTCGGGCTGTCGGGGATCGTCTGACTGTCGATCCCGACCACGACGCACTGCGAGCCGAAGCGCGCGCTCAAGCGGTCGATGAGCCCTGGGTCGGCGAGCGCCGGGGAGTTGACGGAGATCTTCTCGGCGCCTTCGTTCAAGATCTCCTCGGCCTCGGCGACCGAGCGGATGCCTCCGGCGACGCAGAAGGGGATGTCGAGCCCGCGCGCAACGCGCCGGATCCATTCCCGATCGACCGAGCGCGCCTCCGGGCTCGCTGTGATGTCATAGAAGACGAGCTCGTCCGCGCCCTCGTCGCGATAGCGTGCTGCGAGCTCGAGGATGTCGCCCACGACGCGGTGATCGCGGAAGCGAACGCCTTTTACGACTTGGCCGTCGCGGACGTCGAGGCAGGGAATGATGCGTTTGGCAAGAATGGCCGCAACTCCTCCGAAGTGATGCGCTCCTCGAGCAGCGCCTTGCCGCTCACGGCAGCCTGCACGCCGAGAGCGGCGAGGGCCGCGAGATCGGCCGCGTGGCGTATCCCGCCCGATGCTTGCCAGGCGAGGTCCGGAAAGCGGCGCAGGGCTTCGCGGTAGAGGTCGAGATTGGGTCCCGCGAGGGCGCCGTCGCGGTCGATGTCGGTACAGAGCACGTGCCGCAGGCCGCGGGCGCAGAACGGCTCGACCGCGCTCCAGAGGCTCACCGAGCCGCCTTGCGTCCAGCCGCGCGTGCGGACGCGTGGCTCCCCGCGCTGGTCGAGCCGCACGTCGAAGGCGAGACAGATCCGCTCCGGCCCGAACTGCGCGAGCCACTCGGCAACCTCGCGAGGCCGCTCGACCGCCGCGCTGCCGACCACCCCCCGCTCGACGCCGTGACGCAGCAGATCGCCGAGCGCCTCCGCCGAGCGCAACCCGCCGCCCACTTGCAGGCTCACGGCCTGCTGCGAGGCGAGCGCCACGATGACGGCACGGTTGGCGAGCACGCCGTCCTTGGCGCCGTCGAGATCGACCACGTGCAGCCACGTGGCGCCGAGCGCGCGGTAGCGCAGGAGCAGCTCGTGCGGCGCGAGCTCGTAGCGGGTCTCGGCGCCGAAGTCGCCTTGATAGAGCCGCACGCAGCGCCCGTGGCGCAGATCGATCGCAGGGATGAGCAGCATCAGGATATCCGCAGGAAATTCCCGAGGATCGCCGCGCCGGTGCGCCCGGAGCGCTCGGGGTGAAACTGGGTGCCCCAGAAGTTGCCGTGCCGCACGACCGCCGTCACGTCGGCTCCGTAGCGGGTGGTCGCGAGCGTTGCCTGCGATACCGGCGCCGCGTAGCTGTGCACGAAGTACACGTAGTCCCCGGTCTCGACGCCCTCGAGCA
>JASHSR010000246.1 GCA_030038645.1 Gammaproteobacteria bacterium | reverse complement strand
GTTTACATCTTCGTGGCACCTCCGAGCCCGGCGTTGAGTGCTGCGGCCGCGTGCGAGCCTGTCGCTTCGGCGCGTGCTGCGCATGTCAGAGCTGAAGATGAAACGATATCATCATTCAAATACTGGATTGGCGCGCGATCCTAGAGAAATGCTGCTTTGAGCGAAGTCGCCGATGACGTCTTGAATGACGTCGCGTGCGACGTCGGAGACGGTGTACAGAATGCCGTGTGGACGCTATGCTTATCGTCGAAATGCTGTGAAAGGGAGAGTAGCCGGAGGGCCGCAGGCAGAGCGATCGGGGGACGGTGCGAGCCCCGACCTGCGGTTCGGTGAAGATCACCCTGGAGCTGCCAACCGAAGGACCTCTCGGGTCCGCGTAGGCTTGGCCGGTCGGCCACCGTGAACGGGCCGGGCTGACGAATCAGCCTCGAGGCTGCGCCCGCAACGGCGCGGCGAAACCGGGTGGTACCGCGAGCTCCCATCGCCCCGGTGTGCCGAGTGACGCTTTCCGCGCCGCTTGGGGCGCCGGGGCGTTCTCTCTTGCGGGTCAGTCACGTGCTCAAAGAAATCCCCGCGCGCTACGACGGTCCGAGTCTCGAGCGATCCGTTCTCGAGCTCTGGCGGCACGAGCGCGTGTTCGAGCGGAGCTTGGCGCAGCGGGCGGGCAAGCCGCGCTTCGTCTTTTACGAGGGGCCGCCCACTGCGAACGGCCTTCCCGGGATTCATCATGTGCTGGCGCGCACGTTCAAGGACCTCTTTCCGCGCTTCAAGACGATGCGCGGCTACCTCTGCGAGCGCAAGGCGGGCTGGGACTGCCACGGACTGCCGGTCGAGCATGAAGTCGAGAAGGCGCTCGGAATCCTCGACAAGCGGCGCATCGAGCAGGAGGTGGGAGTTGCCCAGTTCGTCGAGCTCTGCCGCGCCTCGGTCATGCGCTATGTCGGCGATTGGGAGAGGATGACCGAGAGAATGGGCTTCTGGGTCGATCTAGACGAGGCCTATCTCACGCTGCACGACGACTATATCGAGTCGGTCTGGTATCTGCTCAAGCGGCTCTGGGACCGTGGGCTCCTCTATCAGGGCTACAAGGTCGTTCCATACGATCCCCGGATCGGCGCGACGCTCTCCTCGCACGAGGTGGCCCTCGGGTATCGGGAGGTCGAGGACCCCTCGGTGCTCGTTCGCTTCCGGATGCTGGACGAGGAGAGCACGTACTTTCTCGTGTGGACCACGACACCGTGGACCTTGCCGGCCAACCTGCTGCTCGCCGTGCATCCGAATGTCGAGTACGTGTGGGCGCGTCGAGGTCGGGAGACGCTGATCCTCGCTCGGGATCTGTTGAAGGTGCTCGAGGCGCAGGACTACGAGATCGTCCGCAGCGCCCTCGGCAGGGACCTCGACGGCGCGCGCTACGAGCGGCCCTTCGACGATCTCCCCGCGAGCGGCGACATCTGTCGAGTCCGTACCGCCGAGTTCGTCACGACGGAGGACGGCACCGGGATCGTGCACATCGCGCCGGCCTACGGCGAGGATGACTTGCGGCTGGGTCAGCGCTACGGCCTGCCCGTCGTGCACGCGCTCGGCGAAGACGGCCGCTTCCTTCCGGAGGTGAAGCCGGTCTCAGGCAAGTTCTTCAAGGAGGCCGATCCCATCATCGTGGCCTTGCTGCGCGAGCGCGGACTGCTGTTCCGCGAGGCGCGGTATCGACACAGCTATCCATTCGGATGGCGAACCGGCGATCCGCTTCTCTATTATGCGAAGAACGCCTGGTACATTCGCACGACCGCGTTTCGCAGCCGCATGGCGGAGCTCAACCAGACGATCGGGTGGGTGCCCGAGGGTATCCGGGACGGGCGCTTCGGCCGTTGGCTCGAGGGTAACGTCGATTGGGCCCTGTCGCGCGAGCGGTTCTGGGGTACTCCCCTGCCCCTCTGGACGGACGGCCGAGGCGATTACCTCTGCGTCGGCTCGGTGGCGGAGCTCGAGGCGCGCGCCGGTCGCAGCCTCGCCGGCCTCGACCTGCACCGGCCGGCCATCGATGGTGTGACGTTCGTTCACGACGGACGCGAGTATCGCCGCGTTCCCGAGGTGATCGACTGCTGGTTCGACTCCGGAGCCATGCCGTACGCGCAGTGGCATTACCCGTTCCGGCAAATGGCGGAGTTCGAGGAGCACTTCCCCGCCGATTTCATCTGCGAGGCCATCGATCAGACGCGGGGTTGGTTCTACACACTGCACGCGATCGCAACCATGGTGTCGGACAGCGTCGCGTATCGGAATGTCGTGAGTCTCAGCCACATCGTCGATGAGAACGGGAAGAAGATGTCCAAGTCCTTGGGGAACGTCCTCGATCCGTACGCCGTCTTCGACACGGTTGGAGCCGACGCGCTGCGCTGGCACTTCACCGCGCGCGTGGCGCCCGACATGCAGAAGCGCGTCTCCGTCGAGATCGTCTCGGACGTTGCGAGCGGCTTCATCAACACGTACTGGAACGTTTACGCGTTTTTCGTCCTGTACGCGCGGCTCGATCGTGTCGACGTGCGCGAGCGGCCGGCGCTCGCCCGGCGGGCGGAGATGGACAGATGGATTCTTTCGCTCCTGGAGGAGACCGTGGCGAGCGCCACCGCAGCGCTGGACCATTACGATGCGCTCCGAGCGGGCGCCGCCATCGAGCGCTTCGTGGACCAACTCAGCAACTGGTATGTGAGGCGCAACCGCAGGCGCTTCTGGAAGGCTGCCGGGGGAGAGGACAAGCAATCGGCGTACGCCACGCTGTACGAGTGTCTCGAGGTGATCAACCGGCTGATGGCACCGTTCATGCCGTTCCTGACGGAGGCCGTCTATCAGAATCTGGTGCGGGGCGTCGACGTAGACGCGCCGATCAGCGTTCACTTGGCTGCGTGGCCCGAGGGCGATGAGCAGCGGGTCGACCGGACGCTCGTCGAGGAGATGCTAGTGGTGCAGCGGGTCGTCGCCTTGGGCCGGGCCGCGCGGAACGATTCGGGGTTGAAGGTCCGCCAACCTCTGTCGCGCCTGCTGGTGCGCGTGCCCGACGAGGCGGCCTCGCGTGCGGTGGAGCGGCACTTGGCACCGATCAGAGATGAGCTCAACGTCAAATCGGTCGAGATCGTCCCGCGCGATGCCGAGCTGATCGCGTACCGCATCAAGCCCAATCTGCCGGTGGTAGGAAGGCGCTACGGGAAACTCGTTCCGGCCATTCGTGCGGCGCTGACCGGCATGGCGAGCGCCGATGCGGCGGCGAAAGTCGCGAGGGGTGAGTCGCTCGTCATCGAGCTGGATGGCTGCGCCGTCGAGCTTGCGCCCGACGCGCTACTCATCGAGACGGTGTCCGCGGAGGGGTTCGCGTGTGCGGAAGAGGGCGGCTACCTGATCGGCCTCGATACGCGGTTGAGCGAGGAGCTCGTGCTGGAGGGACTCGCACGAGAGCTCGTACGCACCGTGCAGGACGCACGCAAACAGGCGGGTCTCGATGTGTCAGACCGAATCTGGCTCCACATCGGCGGCAACGACATCGTGCAGGCGGCGCTGGCTGCGCATCGGGGCTTCGTGATGGAGGAGACGCTGGCCAGCGAGTGGAGGGACGTAGCGCCCGCCGAAGGGTTTCGGGCTGAGCACAGGCTGGGCCAGGCTGGGTGGGAGATCCGGCTGGCACGGGTGGCTTGCTGAGGAAGATCGCAGCCTCCGTGTAGACCGGTTGCGGGAACTGGTCGGCATCGCAAAACGCACCGACGACGCTTTGCCGGGTTGGTACGACACCGCGGCAGCGGTACGTCGCGAGCAGGGCTGGCCGACTGCTCCCGTAGGCCGCCGCAGCGGGGCCCGAGCAAGCTATGCCCGATCCACCGCATCCTCATTCGGTCTGAACGTCGAGCAGCCATTCGTACGCCGGCTGCACCTCGATGCCCGGGGCGGCAATTTCCAACGCTGCGTCGCGATCGAGCACCAGAACCCGACGGCGCGCCCGCGGATGATCGCGTGACGCGGCTGCGAACGCTTTCAATTCCCGGCCGACCGTCTCGGCCGATCGCATGTCGGCACAAACCTGAATGAGTTCCTGGCCGGAGGTCCAGTAGCGGGCCAGGAAGTCCACTTCGAGGCCGCCCTCCGTCTTCACGTATCCGACCTCGGCGCGCCGCCGCTCCAGCTCGTTGAAGACAGCAGTCTCCAGGGCGTGGCCGACGTTCGTCCGGCCGCTTACGTCAAAAGCGGCGATGAGCCCCGGATCCGCAGGGTAGATCTTGTGC
>JASHSR010000245.1 GCA_030038645.1 Gammaproteobacteria bacterium | reverse complement strand
CCGGCGCTGCCGAGCCTGCCGCCTGCGCAGTGCCCGCCGAGTCCCCCCCGCCGGCCGAGCTCGCGGGACCGGTCGATGCCGGAGCGACCGCGCTTGCCGAGCTCGAGCCGCCTGCTGAGCCTGCCGAGCTCGCCGAGCCTGTCCCGCGTGCCCCACCTCGCCGCAGGCTGAGCTTGACGCCGTCGATCTCCAGATCCAGCTCGTCGAAACTCGATTCCTCCAGCAGCTTCGCGATCTCCGCCACGTCCTTCGCCGTGAGCGTCACCTGCGGCCTCCGAAAATGGACATGACGTGCGACAAGGGATTCTCCGCCGGGCGCGCAGTGGGCTGAGCCTCCTTCGCCGACCACACGGTCTCCGGCCGGCTTTGCAGGAGCAGGATTGCGCCGTTTCGCCGGTCGATCGCCCACTCGATGTCCTGGGGCCGGCCGTAGTGGCGCTCGACCTGGCGCGCGACGGCCCGCAGGGCCTGAATTTCCTCGTCGCTCAAGCAAGGCGCCCGGCGCTGCTCGTCCGGAACGGGGACGGTCTCGATCCCGCCGCCCCGCGCGGCGGCCGGAGCGTGCTGAATCGGCTTGTCGGAGATGTCCCGTACCGAGATCTCGCCGGTGATCTTGCCGACGACCCAGCGGTCCGGCGTCACTTCGCCGCCCACGACGGCCGAGCCGAGCCCCCAGGCTCCCTCGATCGTCACGACGGAGCGGTCGCCCGTCGTCGGGCTGCGCGTGAACATCACGCCGGCGGTGCGCGCATGCACCATGCGTTGAACCACCACGGCCATCGCGACGCCCTGCTCCGGAAAGCGATGCTTCAGGCGGTAGCTGATCGCCTCGACCGAGTAGAGGCTCGCCCAGCAGCTGCGCACCCTGTGCAGCATCTCCTCGACGCCCAGCACCCAGAGGTAGGTGTCCTGCAGGCCGGCGAAGCTCGCATCGGCGGCATCCTCGGTCGTCGCCGAGGATCTCACGGCGACGGCGGTCTGCGCATCGTCGCGGCAGAGCGCCGAGTAAGCGGACGCGATCTCATCGCGCACGTCGGCGGGCAGCGGGACGTCCTCGACTCTTGTGCGCAGGGTCTTCGAGCAGGCCGCCAGCGTATCGAGATCCTCCGCATGCAGCGCCTCGACCCGCGAGCGCACGGGCGCTTCGCGCTCGAGCGCCTCGACGAAGCGCTCGAACGCCCGCGTGCGAACGACGAAGCCAGCAGGCACCGCGATGCCGGCGCGCTGCAGCTCCCCGAGGCTTCCGCCCTTGCCGCCGACGTGCGGGCGGTCGTGAAGCCCTACGTCCTCGAACCAGCTGACGTGAGTCGATGAGCTCAAAGGATCGTCACGATGCCGCGGCCGCCATCGACGCGGATGCGCTGGCCGTCCTTGATCCGGGTCGTGGCGGTCCCCGTTCCGACGACGGCCGGCAGCCCGAACTCCCGCGCGACGATCGCCATGTGGCTCATCGAGCCGCCGATATCGGAGACCGCGGCGGAGATCTTCTGAAAGAGCGGCGCCCAGGTGGGATTGGTGATCTGGCAGACCAGGATGTCTCCCTTCTTGATGCGGGAGATCTCCTCCACCGATTTGACCACCCGCGCCGGCCCCTCGACGACGCCGTTCGACGCGGCGAATCCCTTGAGCTCGTTGCTCGAGGTCGCGCCGCCGGCCGCGAGCCAGGTGTCGAGGTTGTCGCGCGTGATGCCCCAGAGCATGACGATCGCGGGATCGTCGATCACATCCGGCACCGGCCCGAGCGCGGGCGGCATGTCGTGCTTCGCCCACTCGGCGAGCGCGGCGCGGCGCTCGGCGACGATCTGCGGCCAGTGCCCGGGCCCGCGGGGCGGCGAGCCGTTCGACCAGGAGGTCATGAGGTCGATGATGGCCGACTCGAGCTCGTAATGATTGAGCTGGAAGACGTCCTCCTCGCTCGGGAAGAACCCGTGCCGCGCGAGCAGCGCGCCGAACTCCCGGATCTTGTTGAAGAAGAGGTTCGTGTACCAGTGCTCGCAGTAGAACTTGTGGCCCTCGACGTAGGGGAACACGCGGTGGGCGAGCTTGATCATCTGATCGTAGGCCGCCCGCTCCTCGTCGGTCGCGAGCAGGTCCCGGTAGTCCGCGATCAGCTGCTCGCGCTCGGCTCGCAGCTTCGCGTGGTCGCGCTGCAGCGACTCTCCCGCCTTCACCCGGCCGATGTACCCGGGGATCGCCGCGAAAGGCATCGACAGGTCGTCGTTCCACGAGCGGTGGTAATGATAGAAGCCGTCCCCGACGTTGACGTTGAACCAGGGGTCGCGCGAGGTCTCGAGCTCCTTCAGCCATTCGCGGCCGGACGTGCCCGCTTTCTCGAGCGATGCGATGATCGCTTCGGCGGAGGTGCCGTCCTGGAACTTTCCGTCCACGCCGAGCTCGACGGCGCGGCGCGCGAGGCGTCTCACCTCCTCGTCGGGCCGGAAGATCTCCGCCTCGATGCCGGCGACCATGCGCGCGACGGTCTGCTCGCTGATCTCCGGGAACGCCTTCTTGCAGAAGGCGAAGAACGTCATGTACGCGCCGTACCCGAGCAGGAGGAACTCGAAGTGGTGATGCCACATCCGGAAGTAGCCCTCGAGCGTCTTCTGGTACGTGTCGAGCAGCCAGTGGTTCGAGGCGATGCCGCGTCCGGCCCTCACGTTCTCCAGGGGCTCGAATTCGGGGAGCTCGGGCTTCGGCAGCGCCTGGGCCTCCCGGATGAGCTTCAGCATCTTCTCGCGCCACTGCGCGTAGAGGCGCTCCCAGTTCTCGTAGTAATAGAAGGCCCGCTTCTGGAACTCGGCGGTGCGGCGCGCGATCTCCGCCGGGTCCGTCACGGCGTTGCCGCCGATGTACACCCGGCCGTTGATGATGCGGTGATCGATCCCGAGCGTGGTCGGCAAGCAGTGCACCCGCGTGTTCGAGGATCCGAGCGCGCAGTAGGCCGCCTCCGCCGTCACCATGTCGAAGGCCGACATGGGCTCCGGAAAATGCATGGAGTTGTAGAACCAGAAGCGCTCGTCGTCCGCCTGAGTGAACTGGATGAAGTAGGGATAGGCCCCCTGCGCTCGCTCGGTCCCAGGGACCACCTCGAGCGAGCTCGGCAGCGGGAATCCCTTCGATTTGGGCTTGATGCTCATGGCAATCTCCGCGCCGGCGGGCGCCGTTGTCCGCACGGCTACGGCTCGACCTCGTGACAGAAAGCGTATCGGCGCCGTGTCGAGCCTGCGCGGATGATAGCGCAACCGCTTCGCACGCCACTGCAAGCCACCGAATCCCGCCGGCGTCAACGACTTAGCGTCGATCGCGCCGAGCCGGCCGGCGCTGTCCCTCTCGCGCGGGACGAGCTCGGCCGGAAGGCTGTATGCGCGGGCATCCGGCTGCGCCGACAGCCGGCCCGCCTCCCGACCGGCGCTTGCATTTTGTGCAAGGGCTCCTTATACACGAGGCGAGACCCGGCGCCGGGCCGTGCCCAGTCGATGAGGCGGGGAATCATGCACGTAGGAATCGCCAGCGGATTCGCGAATCACTCGAAGGTCGCCGACCGGCAGTTCATCCGCGAGGAGCTGACGCAGCTCGAGCTCGCGGCCGAGCTCGGCTTCGAGTCGATCTGGATCACCGAGCATCACTTCAGCGACTACTCGATCAGCCCGAACCCGCTCATGTACCTCGCGTATCTCGCGGGGCGGCATCCGCGCGTGCGGCTCGGCACGCAGGTGATCGTCGTGCCGTGGCACGACCCGGTGCGCCTCTGCGAGGAGATCGTGCTGCTCGATCACGTCTCGGGCGGGCGCGCGCTGATCGGCTTCGGCCGGGGGCTCTCCCGCATGGAGTACCAGGGCCTGCGCATCGATCAGGGACAGGCGCGGGAGCGCTTCGACGAGACCGTGGCGATGATCATGCGCGCGATGCAGACCGGCGTGATCGAGGGCGGCGAGATCTTCAAGCAGCCGCCGCGCGAGATCCGGCCGCGGCCCATCCGCCCGCTCAAGGGCCGGGCCTTCTGCGCCGCGGGCTCGCCGGCCTCGATGGTCTCCGCGGCGAAGCTCGGCCTCGGCCGCCTGTATCTCGGGCAGCCCATGGCCGCCGGACACATCACCTCGCCCTCGACTCTCGGCCGGGTGGTCGGGGATGAGGCCTCCGATGCGTGGCTCACGGCTTGGCGCGAGGCTCATCCGGGTGAGGAGCCGGTCGCGCCGTTCGTCTCGAATCTCGTCTTCGTCGACGAGAGCGGCGAGCGCGCTCGGGAGCTCGCGCGTGTCCATACCGGCAAGACGTTCGCGGCGGCGGTCAAGAACTACGAGATGACCTCCGAGCACCACGGCACCGTCAAGGGCTACGAGAGCTACAGCTCGCTGCGCATGACGCCGGAGCAGGCTCAGGCCGCCATCGAGAACGCGCACAAGAGCTCCATCGCCGGCACTCCGCGGGAAGTGCTGGAGCAGCTCGAGCAGGTGAGGCGGCGCCGCCAGCCGCAGGGCATGATCCCGCATCTGTACACCGGCGGAATGCCGCACGAGGAATGCATGCGGTCGATCCGGCTCTTCGCGAGCAAGTGTCTCGCCGAGATGAAGAGCTGGGCGGCCGAGCCTTCGACGATCGACGGCCCGGTGGCGCGGGCCGCGTGACGGCCGTCCGATCGAACGGAGAGGCGATGACCCAGAACCCCTTCGACCCGAAGCTTTTCCGTCCCGATGCGATCACGCCCGAAGTGCGGGCGTTCAATGCCGCCTTCCTCGCGCGCATGGCGCAGATGCCGAGCCTCACCGCGCGCGACCGCGAGGAATCGGCGCCGAGCCCGTTCCCGGCGGCGCCGAAGTCGCCCCGAGCCCGCGTGCGCAAGATCGCCGCGGGCGGGCGCGAGGTCGAGGTGCGCGTCGTCCCGCCTGCGAGCGGCGGCCCGCGAGGCGCCTACCTGCACTTGCACGGCGGCGGACTGGTGTTCGGCTCCGCCGACCAGGACGATGCCATGCTCGAGCGCATCGCCAATGCGACCGGGCTCGCCGCCGTGAGCGTCGAGTACCGCCTCGCGCCCGCGCACCCCTACCCCGCCGCCTGGGACGATTGCGAGACCGCCGCGCTGTGGCTCGCGAGGAGCGTTCAATCGGAGTTCGGCGGCCCGGCGCTCGCGATCGGCGGAGAGTCGGCCGGCGCGACGCTCGCCGTCCCCGTGCTGGTGCGCATGCGGGACAAGCACGACTTCACCGGCTTTCACGCCGCGAATCTGAGCTACGGCAACTACGACACCTCGATGACGCCGAGTCAGGTCTGGATCGGCGCGAACCGCTACCTCATCGGGACGGAGGACATCAAGCAGTGCTCGAGCGCCTACGCGCCCGATGTCTCGCAGCGCCGAAATCCCGATATGTCCGCGCTCTACGCGGAGCTCTCGCGGATGCCCCCTGCCCTGTTCTCCGTCGGGACGCTCGATCCGTTCCTCGACGACTCGCTCTTCGTCTACGCCCGCTGGATCGCGGCCGGCAACGAGGCGGAGCTCGCGGTATACCCCGGCGCTCCGCACGGCTTCAACGCCATCGGTCATCCGCACGCGGCGGCGGCGAACGCCCGCATCGATGCGTTCCTGAAGGCGAGGACTCGACGCTGAGCGTACCCGCCGCGCACTACCCGAAGGAGCTAACGTGGCCCGGAACAACACCCTCATCCTGTACGATCTGCAGCTCGCATCCGGCTGCACCATCAGCCCGTTCGTGTGGGCGACCAAGTACGCGCTGAAGCACAAGGGCTTCGAGATCGAGATCGTCCCGGGCGGCTTCACCGGCATCATGGAGCGTACGGGCAACCGCTCCGAGCGCCTGCCGGCCATCGTCGACGACGGCAGGTGGGTGCTCGACAGCTGGCTCATCGCGGAGTATCTCGACGAGAAGTATCCCGATCGGCCTGCGCTGTTCGAGGGCGAGGGCATGAAGGTGCTGACCCGCTTCCTCGAGAGCTGGCTGTGGGCCACGGCGATCCGCCCGTGGTTCGGCTGCTATATCCAAGACTACCGCGACCTCTCGCTGCCGCAGGATCACGAGTACGTCACCCGCACGCGCGAGGCCATGCTCGGAGGGCGCAAGCTCGAGGAAGTCCAGGCCGGCCGCGAGGACCGTCTGCCGCAGGTGCCGCCGACGCTCGAGCCCTTCCGCCAGCTCTTGAGAGAGAACAAATGGCTCGGCGGCAGCAAGCCGAACTACACCGACTACCGGGCGCTCGCGGTGTTCCTGTGGACGGCGTCCGTCGCGACGACTCCACCGCTCACCGACGATGATCCGCTGCGCGACTGGCTCGACCGCGGCTTCGATCTCTACGGCGGCCTCGGCCGGCATCCGGGCATGCACACACTTTTCGGTCTGAAGCTGCGGCCGGGCGACCCCGAGCCGTTCAGCAAAGCGCCGCCGATGGGCGGGCTCGCGACGCGCAACACCGGACCCGCCTCGACCCGCGCGGAGACGGAGATGATCAATCGCGCCCGGGCTCAGGCGGCGGCTCGGTAGTCGCGCCGGCGGCGCCACCGGCGGCGGCGCGGCCCCCTCGGGGCCGAATCCCCCGGAGCCCCAACGCAGAGGGCCCGTCGTTCGGCGGGCCCTCGCGCGTTTTGGCTGGGGGACTAGGATTCGAACCTAGGTTAACGGAGTCAGAGTCCGCTGTCCTACCACTAGACGATCCCCCAAGAGACCCCGTGGCGGCGAGCGCTCCTTCAGCGCTTGGAGTACTGGGTGCCGCGGCGGGCCTTGCGGCGGCCGACCTTCTTGCGCTCCACCTCGCGCGCATCGCGCGTGACGAATCCGGCCACCCGCAGCGGCTTGCGCAGGGTCTCGTCGTAGTCGATCAGCGCGCGCGTGAGGCCCATGCGGATGGCGCCCGCCTGGCCGGTGATGCCGCCGCCGGTCACGTGCACGGAGATGTCGAACTTGCCGCCGAGCTGCGTCACCTCGAGGGGCTGGCGCACGATCATGCGGCCCGTCTCGCGGCCGAAGAACTCGTCGAGCGGCCGGTTGTTGACGGTGATGCTGCCCGTGCCGGGCCTCAGATAGACCCTCGCCGTGGCGGTCTTGCGCCGGCCGGTGCCGTAGTTGCGCTGGAGTGTCATCGCTCAGATCTCGAGGGGCTGCGGCTGCTGCGCCGTATGCGGGTGCTTGCCGCCGGCGAACACGTGCAGCTTCTTGAGCATGCGCCGGCCGAGGGGATTCTTGGGCAGCATGCCCTTCACGGCGAACTCGATCGCGCGCTCCGGGTGCTCATCGAGCAGCTTGCCGAGCCCGATCGACTTGATCCCGCCGATGTGTCCCGTGTGGTGGTAGTAGATCTTGTCCGTGAGCTTGCGCCCCGTCACGCGGATCTTCTCGGCGTTCACGACGACGATGTGATCGCCCGTGTCCACGTGGGGAGTGTAGATCGGCTTGTGCTTGCCCTTCAGGCGATGGGCGATCTGGGACGCGAGACGCCCGAGCGTCTTGCCGCTCGCATCCACGAGGTACCAGTCGCCACGAACCTTGCCGGGCTTGGCGAAAACCGTGCTCATCATCAAGACTCCGCCCGCAGGCGCTCGAGAGGGCGCCGGGGCGCCGAAAAGGGCGGCAAGTTTACTCAAGCGGGCTGGGCAATGCAAAACGGGCGGCCGCGGCTTTTCCTTGGGCGCGGGGGCCTTTCCGAAAGGGCCGAAGGCCGCTTTCGGCGGTGGATATAATGTCGCCCCATGGGACCGGACCGGCTCCTCGAGCCTCTCATCACCGCGGCGGATCGGGCGCTGCGGGCGATATCCGGCAGCGCCCAGGCTTCAAGGCCGAGCCCGGCCGGGAATCTCCGCGCCGAGCTGTCGGAGGCCGAGCGGCGCGAGGCGGCGGCGCTGATGCGCGTGAATCACGCGGGAGAGATCGCCGCGCAGGCGTTGTATCACGGCCAGGCCCTGGCGGCGCGCGGCGAGGCGACGCGCGCCCTGCTGCTGCGGGCGGCCCGCGAGGAATCGGACCATCTCGCCTGGTGCGAGGCGCGCCTGCGGGAGCTCGGCTCGCGCACGAGCCTGCTCAACCCGCTGTGGTACGCGGGCTCGTTCGCCATCGGCGCCCTGGCGGCGGCCTTCGGCGACCGGGCGAGCCTCGGGTTCGTGGCGGAGACGGAGCGGCAGGTCGAGGGGCACCTGGATGAGCACTTGAGCCGCCTGCCCCCCGGCGACGAGCGCAGCCGGGCCATCGTGCGGGCCATGCGCGGGGACGAGGCGCGGCACGCCTCGAGCGCCCACTCGGCCGGCGCGATCCGGCTGCCGGGCCCGGTTCGGGCCCTGATGAGGCGGACCGCCCGAGTGATGACCCATACGGCCTACTGGGTCTAGGCTGCCGGGTTTATCCGTCGCTTCGCTTGCAGTTCGACGGGCTTATGTATAAAAACCTTGTCGGCCGCGCACCCGCGCGGTCAGGGGGTTGAGTATGGAAGAAAACGTCAAGCCGCTGAGTGACATCCCGGCGATCAACCGCTTCTTGAGCTATTGCCGCATCCGAACGGTGCCGTCCAAGACGGTGGTGATCCACGCGGGCGATCTGCCGGACGTTCTGTACTACATCATCAGCGGCTCCGTCGAGGTCATGATCGAGGACGAGGAAGGCAACGAGATGGTCCTCGCGTACCTCAACAAGGGCCAGTTCTTCGGCGAGATGGGCCTGTTCTACGAGCAGCCGACGCGCAGCGCGTGGGTGCGTACGCGCAACCAGTGCGAGCTCGCGGAGATGACCTATCCGCGTTTCCGCCAGATCGCCGCGGAGAGCCCGGGTCTCATTTTCGAGCTCGCGACGCAGCTTGCGACGCGTCTCGACCGCACCAACCGCAAGCTCGGCGATCTCGCGTTCGTCGACGTCACGGGGCGCGTCGCGCACGCCATCATGGACCTTTGCGGCGAGCCCGACGCGATGACGCACCCGGAGGGCATGCAGATCAAGGTGAGCCGGCAGGAGCTGTCCCGGCTCGTCGGCTGCTCGCGAGAGATGGCGGGCCGCGTGCTGAAGGTTCTCGAGGAGCAGGGCCTGCTCAGGGCAACGGGCAAGACGATCGTCGTCTTCAACGCCCGCCCGAAGATGAAGACGCGCCCGGTCATCGTGCCGGCCAAGCCCGCGGCGGCCAAGACCGGCAACCTCGTCGAAGACGACGAGGACGATGACGACGACGACGACGTTTGAGCACGGCGAGCCCGAGCGAGCTCGGGCCGGACCGACTCGACGGACACGGCACACGCACGCGGCTTGCCCGAGCACCGG
>JASHSR010000244.1 GCA_030038645.1 Gammaproteobacteria bacterium | reverse complement strand
GCGTGCTCGATCTGGTCGAGAATCAGCCGCAGCTGCGCCAGAGGCTCGCGGAGAACACCGCACGCTTTCGCTCCGGCCTGCAGCAGGCCGGCTTTCAGCTGCGGCCCGGCGAGCATCCGATCATCCCGGTCATGCTGGGCGATGCCTCGCTCGCCGCACGCATGGCCGAGAGGCTGCTCGAGCATGGCGTCTATGTGATCGGGTTCTCGTACCCCGTGGTGCCAAAGGGGCAAGCTCGCATCCGGACGCAGATGTCGGCCGCCCTCGCGCCGGCTGAGATCGACCGCGCCGTGGAGGCATTCGCCCAGGTCGGACGCGAGCTCGGAATCGCTCAATGAAGGCACTGGTCAAGAAGCAGGCGAGCCGCGGCATCTGGATGGAGGACATCCCGGAGCCCCGGGTCGGCCCGAACGACGTGCTGATCCAGATCCGCAAGACCTCGATCTGCGGCACCGACCTGCACATCTACAACTGGGACGCCTGGGCGCAGAAGACCATCCCGGTGCCGATGGCCGTAGGCCACGAGTACTGCGGCCACATCGTCGAGCTCGGCTCGGAAGTCCGCGGCCTCGCGGTCGGCGACCGTGTGTCGGGCGAAGGACACGTGACGTGCGGGCATTGCCGCAACTGCCGCGCGGGACGCCGCCACCTGTGCCGCAACACCGCGGGCGTCGGCGTCGATCGGCCGGGCGCATTCGCCCAGTACCTGTCCCTGCCGGCCGTCAACGCCTTCAAGCTGCCGGACACGGTCTCGGACGACATCGCCGCCATCCTGGACCCCTTCGGCAACGCGACGCACACGGCGCTCGCGTTCAACCTGGTCGGCGAGGACGTGCTGATCACCGGCGCGGGCCCGATCGGCATCATGGCGACGGCGGTCGCACGCTTCGTCGGCGCGCGGCACATCGTCGTCACGGACGTGAACGACTATCGGCTCGGGCTCGCGCGCCAGATGGGAGCGAGTCGCGCCATCAACGTGCAGCGCGAATCGCTCGACGGCGCCATGCGCGACCTCGCCATGCAGGAAGGCTTCGATGTGGGGCTCGAGATGTCCGGCAGCCCCGCCGCGTTCCGCGAGATGCTGCGGACGATGCATCACGGTGGCTCGATCGCGATCCTCGGCATTCCCTCCGAGCAGGCCGCGATCGACTGGACCGAAGTCATCTTCAAGGGACTCACGCTGAAGGGTATCTACGGGCGGGAGATGTTCGAGACCTGGTACAAGATGGCGAGCCTGCTGCAGAGCGGCCTCGAGCTGCGGCCCGTCATCACGCACCACTTCGCCGCGCAGGAGTTCGAGCAAGCCTTTCAAATGACGGCGTCCGGACGGTCGGGGAAAGTCATCCTCGACTGGACCGCGCTGTGACTGAACCGCGCCGTGAGTGGACCGCGACGTGAGTGGACCTCGGCGCAGCCGCCCGCGGCGGGGCGGGCGAGCGTTTCTGCACCGGCGCCGCGCCTCTACCGGACCGTGCAGAAGCAGTAGGCGTAGAGCCGGTTGGGAAGCGTGAAGCGGCTCAGCCGCTCGATCTCCTGCTTGAGGGGATCGAGCTGGCGGCCGATGCTCGCCGCGGAGCGCGCACCGGGATCGGCGGCGTAGAGCGCGCGCACCGCCATGGAATTGATCGCGAGCGCGAGCTGCTCGGCCCAGGTGAGCTGCGGCTGCACGAACTCCACCTGGTAATGGGTGAGCTTGGCGAGCCGCGCCGCCGCTTTGACGGCATCGTCCAGCGAGCCGAGATGATCGACGAGCCCGTTGCGCTCGGCGTCGAGGCCCGACCAGACGTGGCCCTGCCCGATCGAGTTCACCTCCTCGAGCGTCTTGTGGCGGCCCTGCGCCACGTGCGCGACGAACTGGCTGTATCCGTAGTCCACGGTGTCCTGCAGCAGCGCGCGGGCCTCGTCGTTCAGCGGGCGCTCGATCTGCAGCTGTCCGGAAAGCGGAGTGGTCCCGACGCCGTCCACATCGATGCCGACCTTCGAGAGCGTTCGGTTGATCGTCGGAACGACGGCGAAGATCCCGATCGAGCCGGTGATCGTCGCCGGGCTCGCCCAGATCTCATCCGCCGGCGCCGCAATGTAGTAGCCGCCGGACGCGGCGAGGCTGCCCATCGACACGACGACCGGCTTGCCCGCGGCCTCGAGCTCGCGGACCTCGTGATAGATCTCATCGGATGCCGTTACGCTCCCTCCGGGGCTGTCGATGCGCAGCACCACGGCTTTGATCTTCTCGTCGAGGCGCGCCTGGCGGATGAGCCGGGCCATCGAGTCCCCGCCGATCGTTCCCGGAGGCTGATCTCCGTCGAGAATCTCGCCCGAGGCGATGATCACGCCGATGCGCGTGCGGTCGCGCCGGCCGAGGGCCGTCTGCGCATGAACGAGACGCGCGTAGTCGTCGCTCGACACGGAGCGGAACGAGCCGGTCGACTCGTCCTCGCCCACCAGGTCGATGAGGCGCTGCTCGACCTGCTGCCTCGACTTCAGGGCGGTGACGAGCCCGCCCTTCAGAGCGGCCTGCGCCGTCGAGCCGTTCGCCGCGGCGGTCGCCTGAGCGAGCGTTGCGATGTACTGATCGATCGATCCCGGAGCGAGATGGCGGGCGGCGGTCACGTCTTTCTGATACGTGGACCACAGCCCGCCCAGATACTCGAGGCTTTGCGCGCGGTCCTCGCTCGACATGCTGTCGCGCGTGTACTCCTCGACCGCGCTCTTGTACGCGCCCACCCGGAACACGTTGATGTCGACGTCGAGCTTGTCGAGCACATTCTTCAGGTACAGCGGAAAGCGGCCGTAGCCGTCGATCAGCACGTAGCCCATCGGGTCCAAGTAGATCTCGTCGGCCTGCGCCGCGAGGTAGTACTGATCGCGCCCGAACGAGGTGCCGAAGGCGATCACCTTCTTGCCGGTGGCGCGAAACTCGCGGATGGCGCGCGCGAGCTCCTGCAGCGGAGGCAGGCCGTCGGCGCCCTCGAAATCGTCGAGCTCGAGGACCAGGACCTTGATGCGCGAGTCCTTCTCCGCGCCGTGGATGGCATCGACGAGGTCCCACAGGAGCGTCTCGCCGTGCCCCTGCCCCTGGGCCTGCGCGATCGCGCGCTGCAGCGGATCCCCGGAGAGCTGCTCGACGAGCTCGCCCTCCGGCTTCACGACGAGAGCGGCGGTGTCCGGCACTCGCGGTGTCGCGACATGCAGCACGCCGACGACGACCCCGAGAATCGCGAGCAGCAGCAGCA
>JASHSR010000243.1 GCA_030038645.1 Gammaproteobacteria bacterium | reverse complement strand
CGTGTTCGGCTTTCTCGCCGATCCCGAGCTCAGCGCCGAGTCGCCCCATCACGCTTCGGGGAACCAGGGCCTGCTCGACATGATCGCCGGGTTGAAATGGGTGCGGCGAAACATCGCGCAGTTTGGCGGAGACCCCTCGCGAGTCACGATCTTCGGACAGTCCGCCGGAGCGGTCTCCGTGGGCGCGATCGCCCAGTCGCCGCTCGCGAAGGGGCTCTTTCAACGCGCGATCGGAGAGAGTGGAAACGCCGTGGATGACCTCTTCCACGAATTCGTTCCGCTGCCACAGGCAGAACGGTACGGCCAGCAGCTTCTCGCCAAGCTGGGCGCAACGAACGTCGCAGCGGCCCGCGCACTCGATGCGCAGACCCTCCTGAAGGCGCAAGGACCGGCTTTGGTCCCCGGTAACGGCGAGTTCTCGCCTTGGAATGCGCTTCCCGAGGAGCGCTACCGGCTGTACGAGGGCCACCGCTTCAACGATACTCCGGTGCTCATCGGCACGAACTCCGATGAGGGGAGCATATTCGTGCCCCCTCACACAACCCCGAGTGAGTTCGAGGCGCGGGTTCGCGCGCAATTCGGACCATTCGCCGCCCAGGTGCTGGCGGCGTACCCGCATGCGACCGAGGCCGAGAGCTCACAGGCCGCGGCCAACATCTTGCGAGACTCCACGTTCGCTTGGGGGGCGTGGACGTGGGCACGATTGCAGTCCGAGTACGGCAAGAACAAAGCATACCTCTACTACTTCGACGAGCATGCACCGCAGTATCCCCCGCAGGGCGCACCGCACGGCGCGGAGCTCGGCTATGTCTTCGACAATCTCGGGACACTCACCCACACCGGCGCCAAGGTGACTTGGCCCGCTCCGGCCACCGACCCGGCGCTCGCCGCGATGATCAGTCGCTACTGGGTGAACTTCGCGCGGACGGGCAATCCCAACGGTCCGGGGCTGCCCCACTGGCCAGCCTTCAACGACAAATCGCAGCGGGTCATGGTGTTCGACGCTCACCCCTCGGCACGGCCGCTGCCGAACCGTCGCCAGCTCGAGGCGCTGGATCGCTATTTCACGCGGGCGCGGCAGCAGGAGCACTCGCCAGCCCAAACGCAGCATTGAGGTGGAGTCAAAAATGAGAATCGTACTGCCTGCCGCAATCATCAGCGCCCTCTTCATGACCGCACCGGTGTTCGCTGCACCCTGCGCGGCCAGCGCGCCTGCTCAGATCGCAGGCACGTGGCACGGAACGTTGCACCGAGGATCCGAGAGCGTACGTATCATCCTTCGGATTGGTAGAGGCGATGATGGAAAGTGGCAGGTCATTTATTCCTCCGATGGTCGATTTCTTCCCGACGGTGGACAGGATCCCGGGCAGCGCTTTCAGGCTACTGACGTGCGCCTACGAGGATCGTCCCTACAGATGACGTTCGATTTCGGCGCACGGTATGCGGGCACCGTCAGCGCCGATGCCAGCAGCATCCAGGGTGAGTGGATCCTGGGCCGCGCCGCGCCCCTCGATCTGCACCGCGCGACGGCGGGGGCCGCGTGGTCACTCGATTCGAGCCCTCTCAAGACGCGATTCGTGACCGTCGAGCAGGGTATCAAACTGGAAGTGCTCGATTGGGGCGGCACCGGGCGACCTGTGATCCTGCTGGCGGGGCTGGGCAACACCGCCCACGTATTCGACCGGCTCGCACCCGAGCTCGCGAAGTGGTACCACGTCTACGGCATCACCCGCCGGGGATTTGGCGCCTCCAGCGCGCCGGCTCCGGGCTATCCGGCCACGGGCTACGACGTCGATCGACTCGGCAAGGACGTGGTAGCCGTGATGGATGCACTCCAGATCGATCGGCCGGTGCTCGTCGGCCACTCCATCGCCGGGGAGGAGCTGAGCGACGTCGGCTCCCGGTATCCCGGAAAGATTGCCGGGCTGATCTATCTCGATGCGGCCGAGCCTTACGCGTTCTACGACGCGTCCGCGAAGACAATGACCGATCTTGGCTATTGGCCCGATGACTTCGATGTGCTGCGGCGCAAGCTCGCGCAGCTGCCGCTGATGCTGTTTACGGGAAATCGGGAAGAGGACAGCGCACTGATCGATCAAATATTGACCGCTGACCTGCCGCGGGTCCGCACGGATCTCGAGACCTGGAAACGCGAACTGCCGCCGGCCGGCGCGCAGCCCGTGGCTATCCCGCCGGTCTTGCGATCGCCGATCAATCAGGCCATTGCGCTATCCGGTGCGGCCCGGTTTACATTCGTCAAGGTGCCGATCCTCGCCATCTTTGCCGATCCACACGCGGATCCGAACGCCTCTCGGCAGACGCCTGCACAGGTAGCAGCCTTTGATGCCCGCGACAAGGCATTCGCAGAGGCGTACATCGCGGTGGTCGAGCGGGATGCCCCGCAGGCTCATATCGTGCGAATCGCCCACGCGAATCACTACGTATTCTTCTCGAACGAGAGCGAGGTTCTGAGCGACATCCATCGATTCATACAGGCGCTACCGCCGTGATACGAGCAAGAGCCGTCCCGGAGCTTTGGACCGAGCGTCGCGTGTCCCTCCACGCGAGCCGGCGTTGAAGACTTGCACTCCTCAGGAGAGCTCTCGATGAAGAAGCTGTGGCTCGGCGCCCCGTTCGCCGTCGCGGTGCTGTTATGCATGCGGCCCGCGGCCGCGCAGATCGGCGTCGTCTCGGTGACTGGCGGACGTGTGGAAGGCGTCACTACCGACGGCGTCACCTCGTTCAAGGGCATCCCCTTCGCGGCGCCGCCGGTCGGCAATCTGCGCTGGCGGGCCCCGCAGCCGGTGCGGCCGTGGAGCGGCATCAAGAAGGCGGACCACTTCGGCCCGAGCTGCATGCAGGATCCGAAGACCCTCAAGCAGCACGGACTGCCTCTCGGGACAAGCGAGGATTGCCTCTACCTCAACGTCTGGACGGCCGCTCGATCCGCGCGCGAGCGGCTGCCGGTCATGGTGTGGATCTACGGCGGGGGCTTCGTCGGCGGGACAGCCAACGATCCTGTGTACGACGGTACTCACCTCGCCCGCAAGGGCGTCATTCTGGTCAGCGTCGCCTACCGAGTCGGCGCGCTCGGCTTCCTGGCCGATCCGGAACTCAGTGCCGAATCCCCCCATCATGTCTCCGGCAACTACGGGCTGCGCGACATGATCGCAGCCCTCGAGTGGGTGCGGGCGAACATCCGCCGGTTCGGCGGTGATCCCTCGCGAGTGACGATTTTCGGGCAGTCCGCGGGCGGAATCGCCGTCAGCATCCTGGCGGTATCGCCCGCTGCCAAGGGGCTCTTTCAGCGAGCCATCTCCGAGAGCGGCGGCAGCGCTTTCGCCCCGGCGACGCGCGGAGGTACAAGCTATGCCTCGTGGGGCATGTCCGCGGGCCTGCCCTTTCCGTCACTGGCATCGTGGGAAGTCATTGGCCAGCGCTTTCTCGCCAAGTTCGGGGCCCGAGACATCGCTGCCGCGCGCGCACTGACGGCCGGGGTGATTGAAAAGGCATTTGATTCGGATTCCAGCTTCGTCCTCTACACGGGTCCGGTATTCGACGGCGATATTTTCCCGAACGACGGGTACGACCTCTTTCAGGCGGGTCGATTCAACGATACGCCGATTCTCGTCGGCACGAACGCCAACGAAGAGGGGTTCCCAGACTTTCGGGCAGAATTCGCAGGAACCACGCCAAAGAAATTCGAGGCCAATGTCCGTGCAGCCTTCGGTCCGTATGCCAATCAGGTTTTAGCGGTCTACCCTCATGCGACCAACGCCCAAGCCCAACAGGCCAGCGAGGACCTCTTCTTTCGCGACGCGGAATTCGCGTGGCCAACCTGGGCCTGGGCTCGCCTGCAATCGGAGAGAGGCCACGGCAAGGCGTACCTGTACTACTTCGACCGCGCCCCTTCCCCGGACTTGCCACTCGGACCCATTCATGGTGCCGAGCTCGGCTATGTCTTCGACAATGCGGTCGCTCCCCTCCTGCATTTCCGGCCAGGGCCACGGGAACAGAAGCTCGTGAGCCTCATCCAGAGCTACTGGGTGAATTTCGCCAAGACCGGCGACCCGAACGGTCCCCGACTGCCGTACTGGCCGGCGTTCAGTGCTTCGTCACAGCGGGTGATGTATCTCGACACGCATCCTCGTGCCGGCCCGGTGCCGAACCTCAAGAAGCTCAAAGCGCTCGATGCCTACTTCGCGTGGCTGCGGGAAGAGGCAAAGAAGAAGCAAGCGAACTGATGCCTACGAAAAGCGGCACATGGAGGCATCGAAGGTATCGAGCAGAAAGGAAATTGATCAGATGCGTCGTAACACCCCGCCATGAAAGAAAAGCCCCGCACGAGGCGGGGCTTTCCGGGGACCCAAAAAAGAGGGGTCGAGAGGGCGGGTGCTAGCGGCGGAACGGACCGCTGCCCTGGCGGGGGCGCTGCGGACGTTCCTGAGCCTCGTTGACGCGTAAGGGTCGGCCGTTCATCTGATGACCGTTCAGAGCCTGGATGGCGCCCTGAGCCTCGTTTTGTGGCATATCGACGAAACCG
>JASHSR010000242.1 GCA_030038645.1 Gammaproteobacteria bacterium | reverse complement strand
CTCCGAGCGCAGGTTGCGCCTCCGAGGCTTTTGGCCGAGCGCTCGCGTGCGGCGCAGGCTGTGGCGCGCGTTCCGGCGCGCCCCGCGGCTCGCGCAAGTCGGCCTGTCGGTGGCAGCGCTCGCGGGGATCGCTCTCACGGCCAACTGGCTCTACCAGGTGGTCCGCAAGCCCTCGGAGCTGCTCTTTCCGGTGAGCGGCACGCTGTACAAGCTGCCCGCGCAGACTTGGCGCGACTACGGCCCGATCTTTCGACGCTACTCGACGAGCTGGATCACGCCAGAGTTCCTCGCCGCGCTCGCTCAGGTAGAGGGCTCCGGCAACCCGGTGGCGCGGACGTACTGGCGCTGGTCGTGGAGCCGCAAGCCCTTCGATGTGTACCGTCCGGCCTCGAGCGCCGTCGGCATGTATCAGATCACGGACGCGACGTTCGCGGAGGCAAGGCGCTACTGCATCCACGACCATGCCGTGGTGCAGGAGGGTCCGTGGGACGACTGGCGATCCTGCTGGCTCGATGCGCTGTACTTCAGGGTGATCCCGAGCGATGCGGTCGAGCTCACTTCCGCGTATCTCGACCGGCACGTGAGGGAGACTCTGAGCCGGCTGCGCATCCGCTCCGCGACGCTGCGGCAGGCGCAACGGCTCGCGGCGGTGATCCATCTCTGCGGGGCCGGCGCAGGGGAGGCCTTCGCGCGGCGCGGGTTCGGTTTCGTGAGCGGCGAGCGCTGCGCAGACCAGGACCCCCACGCCTACGTCGCGCGCGTGGAGGCCATGAGAGAAGTGTTCGCGCGGCTCGCGGCCCGCGGGTAGGGCGCGCAGGCCGCGGTTGCCGGAGAGATTAGGTGTCCCTTCCCGATACCTCCGATACGCAGAAAGTCTCGCGATATATCCTGATCGCCTGCCTGGTGGCGCTCGGCGTGTGGATGCTGCGGCGGTTCCTGCCGGCTCTGTGCTGGGCGGTGGTGCTCGCGATCGCGACCTCCTCGCTCTACGACCGCTGGCTCGCGCGGTTCCATGGCAAGTGGCGTCACGCGTGGGCCGCGGCGACGTTCACCACGCTGATCGGGATCGTGCTGATCGTGCCGCTGGTCTACGCCGCGGCGCTCGCCGTGAGCGAGGCGGTCGCGCTCGTGCGCGCGTTCGTCGACTCGGCCAGGAACGGGCCGCCCCCGCTTCCCGAGTGGATTCAGCAGCTGCCTCGGGTGGGCGAGTGGGTTCAAGGGCTGTGGCTCGATCTGTTCAACAACAGCGGCGTGGCCTTCGACCTCTTCTCTCACGCGCGGCCGACGGTCATCGAGTGGACGCGGCTGCTCGGCGTGCAGGTCGTGCGACGCATCGTCACGCTGGTGTTCACCCTCCTTACCCTGTTCTTCGTCTATCTGAATCGCGATCGGCTGAGCGAGGATGTGCCGCTCGCGAGCAATCGGCTCTTCGGGCATACCGTCGAGCGTCTGCTCCACCGCGCCGTCGCCGCGATCCGCGCCACCGTCGACGGCATCGTGCTCGTCGCAGTGGCGGAGGGCGCGATCATGGGGGTCGCCTACGGACTCGCGGGCGCGCCCCATCCGGTTCTCTTCGGCGCCGTGACGGGCATCTTCGCCATGATTCCGTTCGCCGCCCCGATCGTGTTCTGCTTCGTGGCGCTGATGCTCACCTTCCAGGGAGCGCTCGCCGCGGCGGTGAGCGTCCTGGTGGTCTGCACCATCGTGCTCTTCGTCTCCGATCATTTCGTGCGCCCCACGGTCATCGGCGGCGCGGCGCGGCTCCCGTTCCTGTGGGTGCTGCTCGGGATCCTCGGGGGCATCGAGTCTTTCGGCCTGCTCGGGATCTTCCTGGGCCCGGCGCTGATGGCCGCGCTGGTCTCGATCTGGCACGGCTGGGTGTCCGAGATGCCGCCGCGGGACGGCGAGCCGACCGATCCGGGGCCACAGCCCTAAGCCCTTCGCGGCATTGCCGCGCCCAAGGCTCGGCGCTCCGGGGCGCCGCCGCGGCGCAACCGGCGCGCTGCCGCCGCGCGCCGAGCGCGCATCCGGGCACGAATCGCGCTGGCTGACCGAGACCGATCCGACCCGCCGCACGCGAGCGTATGCTGTGAGCTCATGAGCGCCGATGTCCGCGATGTCGCCGCCGGCCCCGCCGAGCGCAGCCGCAGTGCCGCGCTCGGGGCGTTCCGCGGCCTCCGCGATTATCTCGCGAGCCAGATCATCGGGCAGGACCAGCTCATCGAGCGGCTGCTCGTCGTGCTGCTCGCCGACGGCCATCTGCTCGTCGAGGGGCCGCCGGGGCTCGCCAAGACGCGAGCGATCAAAGCGCTCGCGCAGGCGCTGGAGGCGGACTTCCAGCGCGTGCAGTTCACGCCCGACCTGCTGCCGGCCGATCTCACGGGCTCCGACGTCTATCGTCCGGAGGAGGGCACCTTTCGCTTTCAGCGCGGACCGCTCTTTCACAACCTGATCCTCGCCGATGAGATCAATCGCGCGCCCGCGAAGGTGCAATCCGCCCTGCTCGAGGCCATGGCGGAGAGGCAGATCAGTGTCGGGGCGGCGAGCTACCGCCTGCCGCAGCTGTTCCTCGTCATGGCGACGCAGAACCCCATCGAGCAGGAGGGCACCTATCCTCTCCCTGAGGCTCAGCTCGACCGCTTCATGCTCCACACCCGCGTCGACTACCCCGACCGCGGCGCCATGCTCGCCATCATGGATCTCGCGCGGCGGGAGGCCATCGCCCAGCGCGAGCTGCCGCCGCCCCGCGAGCGGCTGGCGCAGGACATCGTGCTCGCCGCGCGCCGCGAGGTCCTCGAGTTGACTCTGAGCGATGCGGTGGCGGAATACATCGCGGCGCTCGTCCATGCCACCCGCCACCCCGAGCCCTACAGCGCGCGGCTGCGGGAGTGGCTACACTGGGGGGCGAGCCCCCGGGCCGCCATGGCGGTCGAGCGCGGCGCGCGCGCCGTGGCCTGGCTCGATGGACGAGATTTCGTGAGCCCCGAGGATGTCCAAAGCATCGCGCCGGACGCGCTGCGCCACCGGCTGCTGCTCGATTACGGCGCGCAGGCGCGCGGCATCAGCGCCCAGACCTGCGTCGATGAGCTGCTCGAGAAAGTGCCGGCCCCATGACCCTGCCGGACTTTGAGGAGCTGCTCGCGCTGCGCGGGGTCGCGCAGGGCCTTGCCCTGGGCGCGCACCGCTCGGTGCGCGCTCGCTCGGCCGGCGCTCACCTGAGCTCGCACCGCGGCCGGGGCCTCGAGTTCCAGGAGGTGCGGCAGTACGTTCCGGGAGACGATCCGCGCAGCATCGACTGGCGGGTCACGGCGCGGCGGGGCAGGCCGCACACCAAGCTCTTTCGCGAGGAGCGCGAGCGTCCCGTCTGGCTGCTCGTCGATCTGAATCCGGCGCTCTAAT
>JASHSR010000241.1 GCA_030038645.1 Gammaproteobacteria bacterium | reverse complement strand
GCTCCCGATCGGGAGCGCGACATCGTTCTCCGTGAACTTCACCGCCTCAGCGAAAGGAACGCGCGAGGGATCGTGGTGGACGAGCGCATCCATGTACCGCTTGGCGAAGCCGATCAGGCAAGCGTGGTCGCAGTCGCTCTCCCTGACGGCGCTGCGCTCGCCGTAGGCCTGCGCGGCGGCGAGATGGGGCGCCAGGGCGAGCGAGCCGAGGACGACTGCGGCGACCGCGAAGCTCGCAGCCGCGATCGTGCACCTCGCCGCGATCGAAGCCTCCGCTGCAAACCGGAGCGCAACGATGCCTCGCGCACGCCGCCGTCGCGCTGCCGGCTCGCGGCAGCCGCCCACCGCGGCTCGCATCCGCTCACCTCGGCGCATAGAGCTGCATCGGCGCAACGCCGCCCGCGGCAGGGTTCGGCGGCGGCGCCGGCTCGCCGGTGACCGGATTCACGTAATGGAAGGGCAGCACGTAGAAGCTCGGATAGGTGAGGTACACGTGCGAGGGCGGCAGATCGGGCGGCGGCGCGAAGCTGTCGGGCCGCGTGTTGGGCACCGCGCCGTCGCGCCATCCGCCCTTGTAGGGCGCATACATGTTGAACGCAGCGCGCACGTGCGCGAATTTCCAGACGCCGTGGTCCTTCACGTACGTGTTCTCGTACAGGGCGTCGCCCCAGATCCCCGAGCCCTTCGCGGTCCCTCCCATGATGAAAGCGGTCCAGCGGCCCTTGGCCGTCTTGCCGTCCGGCGCCACGTCGACGATGCCCTGGAACTGCTGATGATTGAGTATCTCGCCCTCCCGCGTCGACATGCCGATGGGACCCAGGCCGGTGACCAGATACTCGAGCACGCGCTTCGGCCCGATGAAGATACCCCGGCCGCCGATCTCATACGTCCCGCCGGGAGCGAACAGAGCCGCGATCTGTGGCCACTGAGCCTTGTCGACATAGTACCCGTAGGCCCTCTGCACCCGGTCGATCTGCGCGTGGTCCCGCAGCGATTCCACTCGATGCGCGAGCCGGTCGGCGCTCGCCTCGACTTCGAGCAGGCTCGCCGGGAGGCTCGAGGGCCCGTGCACGTCCTGCTCGATCGACGGGACTGCTCCGGTCACCGGATTCGGGTAAGGGTACGGTGGCGTGTAGACACCGGGAAGCGAACGATAGACCTCGGTCGGCGGACGGTCCGGCGGCACCGCCGCGCTCGGCCCCTGCAACGGAATGTCGCCCGGCCCCCAGCCCTCGTCGTAACGCGCGAAGAACGTCACATAGAAATGGAGCTTCGCGATCTTCCACACACCGTGGTCGTTGACGTACTCGTTGTCGTATTCGCCCTCGCCCCATTCGCCCTTGCCGTCCTTCGCGAGCATCACGTCGCTGCGCCACCGCGCCCGCGCCGTGCGATTGTCCGGCGCCACCTCGACGATGGGTTGCAGCATGGGATAGTCGTTGAGCTGGCCGCTCTCGAGGCCGCTCGGCCCCATGAGGCCGAGCGCCTTGCGGATATGCGCGCGCCCGACGTACACGCCCTGCTGGCCATACTCGTACGTGGCGTTGCGGCTGAAGAGCGCATCGGCCTCGTTCCACAGGCCCTTGTCGATGTAGTAGCCGTAAGCGGCCTGTAGATTCTCGATCTGCCGCTGCGATTCGAGGAGCGCGAGGTCGCGTGCCGCGCGCGCGGCGAGCTGCGCGAGCGCTTGAACCTCTTTTTGAGCCTCACGGACCTCAGGTCGACCGGACGCCCCGGCGGGCCCCGCGGACCCGGCGGACCCGGCGGACCCGAGCCTACGCGCGGCCGCCTCGAGAGCTGCCGCCTCGCGCGAATACGCGCGATCGGCTCGGGAGGCTCCGGTCACCGGATTGCGGTAGTGAAAGGGCGGCGTGAACGCGGCGGGGAACGGTTGATAACGAGCCGTCGGCGGCCGGTCCGCGGGAAGGGCCCTGCCGGCGGCGGACTTCCAATCCCCCTCGACCGGCGCGAGCTTCGCCCAGCCGGTGTCGTAGGGCGCCACGAAGTTTGGATAGTAATGCAGCTTCAGAATCTTCCACACGCCGTCCTGCTTGACGTACTCGTTCTCGTAGACGCCGCCGCCCCACTCCGCGTCGTGGTGAAAGTGGCCGAGCAGCGCGATCTCGCGCCAGCGGCCCCAGGCAGTTCTGCCGTCCGGCGCGATGTCGATGAGCGGTTGCAGCTGCATGCGGTGATAGATCTGGCCGTACGGCAGGCCCGGACCGGGATTGCCGCCGCCCGCGAGCATGAGCCGCGCGCGAATCCGCGCCCTGCCCGCATAAACGCCGTCCACGCCGGACTCGAACGTCGCGTCGTCGGCGAAGAGCGCTGCGGCCTCGCCCCAGAAGCCCTTGTCGATGTAGTAGCCGTAGGCGCGCTGCAGCTTCTTCACGGCGTTCACGTCGTCGAGGCGAGTCGCCTCGGCGGCGAGCGTCGTGATCCCGGCCCTCAGCTGTGCGACGTTGCGGCGTACGGCGAGTCGCTGCGCGGCATCTGCACGCGGGCTCGCGGCCGTGCGCGTCACGGCGTTGGCGGCTTCGTCTGCGGCCGCTGCGCTCGCCGCAGTTGAGATCGCAACGCCTGTGGTCACCGAGACTACGATCGCCGCGATCGTGGTCGCCACGCGCACGCTGCGCGCGCGCATAGGCTCGCGCGGCGATTGCGTGCGCGACGCGCGACGCCCGCGTGCTGTCCATCCCCCTAATGCCACGTTACGATTTCCGCCGGAGTGTGGATTCCTCGTTTGGAGTGTAGCAGCATAGGGCTATCTTCCAACTCCGCTTGATCCGGCTGGAGTCGTCGCCCCGGTCGCCGAGACGGTACCGAGCAGCGTGTTGGCGGTACTGCCGTCATCGGCGCTCGCCACGTCCGTCGTCCAGTTGACCTCGAGTCCGCTCACCGGCAGCCAGCGCAGCGAGCCTCGCAGGCCCTCGTAGTTGACACCTCCCTCGCTGCCGGTCTGGCAAGTGGGCGAGGAGTTGCCGCGAGGAATGGCCCCCGAGATCACATCGGGGTCGTCCGGGTGAGTACAGGCATAGTCGAAGAGCTTGACGTACCCGTCCTGGCGCCGCGCGACGGCGGACACGCGGAAGAACAGCGTATCCGGCACCAGGGTGACATCGCCCATGCCGTGCACGTCGAGCTGGTTCAAGCTGCCGTACGTCGCCTCGAGGTACCCGTCGTTGTCACCGTTCGCCTTCTGCGTGTACAGCTTCACGGAGCCGCCGAGGGAGTCCATGCCCGAGAGCGTGCCCTGCGGCCCGCGCAGGATCTCGACCCGATCGAGATCGAGCAGGGCGAAATCGGACGCCATGAGCGTCGCAAAATAGACGTCGTCGATGTAGATCCCGACGCCGGGATCGACCGCCGGATCGAGATCCGTCTGGCCGACGCCGCGGATCTGAGCGCGCATCGAGTCGCCCTCGCCGGCCCCATTCGGCTCGAGGATGACGTTGGGTGCCTCGGCGGCCACCTGGTAAAGATCGGTCTGACCGCGCGCCTGGAGCATCTCTCCGGAGATCGCCGTGATCGCGAGCGGCGTGGTCTGAAGGTTCTCCTTACGGAACTGTGCCGTGACAGTCACTGTCTCGAGCGAGTCGGTATTCGCCGGCGCGCCCGCGTTCTGTTGCGCGCCGCTCGAGGCAGGGGCGTTCTGCGCAAGCGCCGCGGCGCATGCCGCGCTCAACAAGACTGCCGCGCTCCCTTGCGCGAGCGCACTCAGGAATCGCCGACGAAACGGTGGCTGCCGCCGCAATGTGTTCATTGTCCCCCCGAGGACAGTGATGGGCGGCCGGAATCCTAGCGTGGCGCCGGGCGCGGGCCGTTGTCCGAGATGGAACGGCGACTTGACGCAGTTGGAATAGTTTGGACGCGGCGGCGCGGCCGCCGGTCAGCCGCTCAAACGGCGCGACCCGGCGCAGTCCGCCGATGCAATCAGCCCACCAGACGCGCGCGGGCGAGGGCCCGTGGCGCGGTCTCGCGCAGTCCGAGCGCGAGCGCCGTGCCGACGAGAGTCAGCGCGAACATGATCCAAAGAGGCGCATTGAGGCCGAATCGATCGGCGGCCACGCCGGCGAGGGACGGTGACAGCACGCCGCCCAGAATCTCTCCCGTCCCCATGCAGATGCCGAGCACCGTCGCGCGAAGATGCGGATCGACGCTCTCGGACGGCACGGTCGCCATGAAGAGAGGGAAGATGCCCGTCTGCCCCCATCCGACGACGAAGATCGCCGCGAGCACCCAGGCGGAGCCCATGTAGTACATGGCGCCGAGCGGCAGGATCACTCCGATGAGCGGCATGATGATCATGATCGGGCGGCGCCCGAACCGGTCGGACAGCGCGGAGATGATGAACGCTCCCGCGGTCGCGGAGAGCCCGAGCGAGCCGATGAGCCAGCTTTCCGTCTTGGGGCTGAAGTGGCGCACCTGCGTCAGATAGAGCGGCATGAAGGTGAGGCAGACGACGAAAAAGGAGACGAGCACGATCGCCATGAGCGCGCAGAGCACGACGTTGCGCTCGGCGCAGGCCTCCTTGAGGAGCGGGCGCGCCTCGACGGCGGCGCGCGCCCGAGCCGGTCCCGGCGCCGCCTCGCTGCGAGGTGGTCGCAGGAACTTCCACAGAAAAATCGCGGCGATCAGGCCGGGAATGCCCGCGAGGAAGAACGCGTGCCGCCAGCTGTACGCCGTCGCGACGGTCGTGAGGGCAACCGGCGCGAGGAACGAGCCGAGAAGGTTCGAGCCGAAGTTCTGCGTGACGCCCATCGCGAGGCCGCGGTGCTCCGGTCGGACCTCCTCCGCGACGACCGCCTGCATGATGGGCATCATCCCGCCCTCGGCCACGCCCATCAAAAGCCGCGCGCCAAGCAGGATCGCGAAGGACGTCGCGAGGCCCGAGAAGAACGAGCAGGCCGAAAAGAGCACCGTCGCGATGATGAGCACGCCCTTGCGGCTGCCGGTCTTGTCCGAGACGTAGCCGATCCCGAAGGCGGCGCAGGCCCAGGTGAGCGACAGCGCGCTCGAGAGCATGCCCACTTCCGTATCGGACAGATGCAGCTGGGGCTGCACGAAGGGCATCAGGAAGCCGAGCGAGTTGCGATCGAAGAAGACGATGCCGAAGGTGATGCTGAGCAGCGTCACGAGCATCGTCTGGTAGAGCGGCGATCCCGTCCCGAGGATCTCCGGCTCGGCCTGTCGCGCGACGTCCACCGGCTCGGCGCTGCTCATCGGCCACCCGTCGCCGGCCGCGCACGCCGCGTGACTCCGGGCGATTTACGCTGCATCATCGTTCCAACGTTAGACCAGCCGCAGCCAAATTGAAAGCGCACCTTGTCGTCCCCGCGGAGTGGTCCCCCTCGGCAGGGGCGCGCCGTAGACCGGCGCGCGCAGCCGGCCGCGGCCGGAACCTGCGAGAAACCCGGCATCCGGGCAGAGCGACGTGACGGCGATCGATCCCACCGTTGACGTGACGGAGATCATCGAGAGCCGCGGCCTCGGCTGGGCCGCCGTGCGGCTGATGCTCGCCTGCTGGCTCGTGACGTTCTTCGACGGCTACGACATGAACGTCATCGCGTTCGCCGCGCCGTATTTCGGGCCCGCGTACCACCTCGAGAAGATCCTCCTCGGCCACATTTTCAGCGCGGCGATCGCGGGAACGCTGTTCGGAGGGTTCCTCTTCGGATACCTCGGCGATCGGGTCGGGCGGCGCTCGGCGATGATCGCCGCCACGGCAACCTTCGGCCTGCTCACGCTCGCTCTGTCGCTCGCGGCCGGCTACTGGTCGTTCATGGCGTTGCGCTTCGCGGCCGGTCTCGCGCTCGGCGGGGCGATCCCGCTCACCTGGGCGCTCGGCACGGAGTACGTCGCGGCACGCTATCGCGCGACGATGGTGACGCTCATCATGCTCGGCTATGGATTCGGGGTGAGCGCCGCCGGGCCGATCAGCGTCGCGCTCATTCCGCGCTTCGGCTGGCTCGCGGTGTTCACCTTCGGCGGGGCGGCCTCGCTCCTCGCCGCGCTTCTGCTGCTCGTCGCGCTGCCGGAGTCGCTGCGCTTTCTCGCAACGAGCGGACGCCGGCCCGATCTGCTCGCACGAGCCGTGCGCCGCCTCGCGCCCGAGCGGGAGGTGCCGATCGCAGCCTGCTTCGTGCTGTCCGACGAGGCGCAGTCCGCGCGCGGCGCGCACGACGTCGCGGCGCTCTTCAGAGGGGATCTGCGCTGGATCACCCCGCTCCTGTGGGCCGGCTACATCGTGAGCTCGATGACCACTTTCTTCCTCACCTCGTGGGGGCCGATCGTGTACGAGGGGCTCGGCTTCACACGGAGCTCGGCCGCCTGGGTCACCTCCGGCAACGCATTCGCGGGGATGCTCGGCGGCCTCGCGGTGATGCGCTTCACGGACCGGATCGGGGTCGTGAGCCTCGCCGCCCTCGCGCTCACCGCCGTGCCGCTGCTCGTCGTGGTGGGGTTCGCGCACGTGGGCGAGGCGGCGTTCATCGCGCTGCTCCTGCTGCTCAGCGTCTTCCTGAGCGGCAGCCACTTCGGCATCACGAGCATCACGGGGATTTTCTATCCGACGGCGTACCGGGGCCTCGGGACCGGATGGGCTTCCTCGGTCGCGAAGATCGGATCCATCGCGGGCCCCTGGGTCGGCGGCATCATTCTCTCCTCGAGCCTGCCGCTTCAGCAGACGTTCGCGGTGATGGCCGTCTGCCCCGCGGCGCTCTGCGGGTGCATGCTCGCGATTGGACTGATGCAGCGCAGGGCGTGGCGCTGCGCCGTCGCGTCGCCGCGCGAAGCCCGCGCTTCGGCGGCCGGTCAGGGCCTGTGAGGCAAGTTGTACATCACCTTGCCGTTCGGGAACTTCACGCTCACGTCGAACCCGCCCTTCTGCCCATCCTTGAGCGGATGGATGGTGAGCTCGACCTTGTCGCCCGGCTTCAGGGTGTTCATGGTCCAGCCGACGCGCACGAGATAGTTGGGGCTCATCCCCTCGATCCCATACTGATCGATGCCGCCGTTCTCGTTCGGCACCTCGAAGACGATCCAGGTGTGCGGGTTCTGCCAGTCGAACCGACGTATCGTGCCCTTCAGGGTCACGTTCTTCCTCATGTCGAACATGGCGGTCGAGTGATGCGCAATCGCGCTCCCGGCCGCGAGTGTCGAGGCCGCCACGAATCCCGCGGCCGCCACTCCAAGGAGCTTGCTCATCTATGGGAACTCCTGTTCAAAACATCTCTCCGGGCCGCGGCCGCGTTCCCGTCCGCGCGGCTCGCGCTAATCTAGAGACCGCCAATCCGCTCTCCGGGCCGTCCGGTGGGCGTGGCGCTGTCCCGGTTGCCTTCCTCGCAGATGTACTCGAGGAGGTCGCCCTTCTCGCGCACAAACGGGAGCGTCACCGTCCAGGGCTTCACCAGCACCTTCGGGTCGATGATGGTCCGCGTGATCTGCATGTGATCGTTGTCGATCTTGCGGATGCGCTCGATGATGCGCATCGCCGCATCGTGCGAGACACCCGACGCGATGCCCGAGGCCGTGTGCGGGCCGGGGCCCTGATCCGGGAGCACACCCACCGTGTCCACCACGAGCGTGTCACCCTCCCAGTGGCCGATCGAGTCGCCCTGGAACGTGGGCGTGAGGGTGCTCGCCGACGGGTGCGTGCGCCCATCCGTATGGATCGTCCTCTCCTGCTCGTAAGCCTCGATCAGGATGACGACCTTGCCCGGATTGAACAGAAACTCGATCGGGTACGGCTGGGTCATGATCTGCGGCATGCCCGGCGGCAGGCAGTTCGCCGTCTGCGGCTGCACGTCCTCGCCGAACTTCTGCTTCGCCATGAAGGACGTGTAGGCGGCCTGGGCTTTCGGGGTGAGATCGCGCTCGGGAGACGCGCCTCCGAGGAGGCTCAAGTTGTGCTCCCAATCGAGCTGCCAGATGCCCTGCCAGTTCGGCAGCTTCGCGATCTGGGCCCAGGTCAGTCCCTGGTTGCCCGGATACTTGGATGCCCCGGACGCCGGCGGCACCACGGCCATGCCGACGGCCGCCGCTGCAGCCACAACGACCCCGATCCTCGACCAAACGCTTTGCACGCCCACTCTCATCGGCGGTCCCCTCGTTTCAGCCGGCGGTGCCGGCACCCGCGTCACTTTGGTACATGCCTGCCCGCTCGTAGAATAATCTACGACCCTGTCGGACGACAGTCCTCCCGCGGTGGGGCGACGGGTCCAAGCTGTTATTCCTCGCAGTCACAGTATACGCTCCACGACCGATGCGCGAAGCGCCGCGGTGATCGCCGAGAGGAGGTGTTGTAATGTCAAAAGCCCAAGGGACGGTGCTGATGGTCGGGAGCGTTCCTGCGCCGACCGCGGAGGAGGTGTTTCGGACGGTCGGCCCCGGCTTGGGCGACCTGCTGATCGGGATCTCCGACGGTGAGCCGGGCTTTCGCAACAAATGGATCGTGTTCAATGCCCCCTACGTCTTCGAGCCGAACGCGGCGCTCGAGGCAGTGAACAAGCCTAAGCCGGATCGCGATAAGAGCGTCTACAAGGAGGTCGAGGACTGGGTGCCGACGAGCTGGGAGGAGATGTGGCGCTTCAGGGTCCGCGACGGCGTCGAGAAGGTCTCGTTCGATAATCTGCACTATGCGGAGTTCGCGCGGGAGTCCTACGCGACGTTTCGCCGCATGCGCGCGGCCGGCGTCATCCCGCCCGGCCCGCGCTTCCAGGTCTCCCTCCCGCTCCCCGAGGACTTCACCCGCTGGTGCACCGGCACGGACCGCGACTTCACGCTCATGAGGCTCGGCGTCGAGGATGCTCTGGTCCGCGAGGTCGACAAGCTCATCGAGGCGATCCCGAGCGAGGAGCTCGCCATCCAGTGGGACGTGTGCTGGGAGGTCTTCGCTTGCGACGCGAACGACTATCTCGGCCGCGAGCCGCTCGCGTTTCGCGGCTCGGGCGACCCCTTCGAGCGCTTCGCGAGCTACATCAAGCGGCTCTCGCCGCGCATTCCCCAGTCGGTGCTGCTCGGGATGCATCTGTGCTACGGCGATCTGCAGCACACGCACCTCATCGAGCCGCGCGATCTCGGCGTCGCGGTCCGCATGGCGAACCTCGCCGTGGCGCACGCGGGCCGGCGCTTCGATTTCGTGCACATGCCTGTTCCGCGCAACCGCACGGACGATGCGTACTTCGCGCCGCTCGCGGATCTCAGCATCGGGAGCGCGAAGCTGTTCATCGGGCTCGTGCACCTCACCGACGGCGCGCAGGGCTCGCTCGAGCGCCTCGCCGCCTTCCGCCGCCACTACCGCGGGCCGCACGGCATCGCGACGGAATGCGGCTGGGGCCGGCGCCAGCCGGAGACGATCCGTGCGCTCATGCAGGTTCATCGCGAGGTCGCGGCGGCGCTCGACGCTTGAGCGAGGCGCCCCGCGCCCCGCGCGTCCGTCATCACTCGGTCCAGTGCGGTATCGCCGGCTCGGCACATCATCGCCGACTCAGAGCATCATCGCCGGCTCAGCGCCCGGGCTCAGCCCGTCACTGCCGCCCGAGCGCGTCCGCCCTGTACTGCAAGCGCCGTAGCTGCCGCTCGAGACTCTCGACGGCGCGCGGATCCATGCCACGGAGCAAGCTCGCCTCGTAGTCGAGGGCGAGCGGTGCGATCCGGCCGTGCAGCCGCCGTCCGGCTGCCGTGAGGCGCAGGCGGTGCGAGCGGCCGTCGCTCGCGTGGGGCTCGCGCCTCGCGAGCCGCCGTCTCACGAGGCCCTGCGCGGCACGCGTGACGGTCACCTTGTCCATGACCGTGCGCTCGCAGAGCGCCTGCGGCGTGAGCGCTCCCGAGTCCGCGAGCACCGCGATCAGGCGCCACTCGGGAACCTTCAGTCCGAATCGATCCCGGTAGGCACGCGCGATGAGCTGCGAGACGGCATTCGCCGCCACCGACAGGCGGTATGGCAGGTAGTCGTCGAGACGCAGCACCCCGGCCGCGCCGCTCGGCCGGCGCTTGGGCCGCGCCGCCCGGGACGCTTTAGGTCGCATCGGCGCTACTCGGCATCGGGTTGAGCGCCCGGCGCCGCCCGCTCGAAGGCCGGCAGGCGCGTGCAGTGCTCGTAGACGCGTCGGGCGGCCGGATAGCGCTCGAGCGGGCACTTCGCGCGCAATGCGTTGAGCGCCTGCGGCACGAGGACGCAATCGGCGACGGTCGGAGAATCGCCGTAGCAGAAGTCTCCCGCCGTGCCGCTCGCCACGAGCATCCGCTCGATGGCCGCGAAGCCGAGCTCGATCCAGTGGCGCGACCACTCGGCGCGGCCTTCCGCGTCCACGCCGAGCCTCGCATCGAGATATCGCAGGACTCGAAGGTTGTTGAGCGGATGAATGTCGCAGGCGATGGCGAGCGCGAGCTCCCGCACCCTCGCTCGCGCGAGGGCTCCGCGCGGCAGAAGCGGCGGCGAGGGATGCGCGTCCTCGAGGTACTCGATGATGGCGAGCGATTGACTGAGCGCGACCTCGCCCTCCTGCAGCACGGGCACCAGGCGCGCCGGGTTGCGGCGGGCGAACGCCTCGCCGTGCTGCTCCCCGCCTCCGCGCAGCAAGTGAACCGGGACGGCCTCGTAGGGCAGCCCTTTCAAATTGAGCGCGATCCGCACGCGGTAGGCCGCGGAGCTGCGGAAGTACGTGTAGAGCTGCAGCATCGGATCGAGTCCTCAACTCGTGGATTCGGAACGGGTGGCCACGGTGCCAGCGCGCGAGCGCCCTCCCCTCCTCAAGCGAGCGCGGGCAGGACGCGGCCGGCGGCCTCGCCGAAGCCGATGCGCGCCGCTCCGGCCCGCTCACACCAGGCGCGCAGGATCACGGCATCGCCATCCTCGAGGAACCTGCGTGTCTCGCCGCTCGCGAGGCCCACCGCCTCGCGGCCGCCACGGGACAGCTCGAGCAGCGATCCAGCTTCCTCCGGCAGCGGGCCTGATTGAGTGCCGGTCGCGAGCAAATCGCCCGGCTGCAGATTGCAGCCGCTCAGCGTGTGGTGCGCGATCATCTGCGCGAGGGTCCAGTAGGCATGCCGGTAGCTCGTCCGCGAGAGCCGGCAAGGCCCGCTGCCCGCGCGCCGCATCGATTCGGACTCGAGGTGAGCCTCGAGCCGAATGTCGATCGCTCCGCGGCTGCGCACGGCGGGAGAGTCGAGATACGCGAGAGGCTCCGGATCGCTCGGCGGCCGCTCCACTCGAGGCGATAAGGCTCGAGCGCCTCGAGCGTCACGACCCAAGGGGAGATCGTCGTCGCGAAATTCTTGGCGAGGAAGGGACCGAGCGGCTGGTACTCCCAGGCCTGAAGATCCCGCGCCGACCAGTCGTTGAGCAGGCACAGGCCGAAGAGGTGCGACTCCGCATCGGCGATGTCGATGCGCGATCCGGGCGCGTTGCCCGGGCCGACGAGCGCGCCGAGCTCGAGCTCGTAGTCGAGGCGCTCGCTCGGACCAACCGTGGGCGCCACCGCGCCGTGCGCGAGCCTGGGTCCGATCGGCCGCCGAAACGCTTGTCCCGACACGGCGATCGAGGAGCAGCGCCCGTGATAGGCGAGCGGCATCCATTTGTAATTGGGCGGCAAGGGATTGTCCGGACGAAGCAAGCGGCCGACGGCCGTCGCGTGGTGGATCGAGGTGTAGAAGTCCGTGTAGTCGCCGATCCGCGCCGGCAGCGCGTACTCGGCCTGCCGCTGCGGGACGAGGCACTGCTCGAGCGCAGTCCGCTCGCGGGCGCCCCGTCTCAACGCTCGCGAGAGCGCGACGCGGAGCCCCGACCAGGCCGCGGGGCCCGCGGCCATGAGCTCGTTGAGCGCCGGACCCGCGGCGGCCGCCAGGGCGTGCTCCGCCGCCGCGCCCGCAGCGGAGCGAAGACCTGCCGCCCCGCAGGTGAAGCCCGCCTTCAGCGCCGCGGCGAGATCGAGGATCCGATCGCCGATCGCGACGCCGCCGCGAAAGCGCTCGGCGCTTCCCGCCCGGCGGAACGCGGCGAACGGCAGGTTCTGGATCGGGAAATCGCCTCCGGGGGCGTTGGCGGAGTCGACCCAGCTCGCGAGCGCCGGATCGTGCGTCTCGTTGGGGCTCATGAGCGCTCGGCCCGCGCCGCTCAAGGCCGCCCGGGATCGAAGCGCTTGCCGAGCCCTTGCCAGCACTCGAGATAGTCCGGCTGCAGGAGCGGGGAGCCGAGCGCATGGCTCGTGGGCCGCAGGATGTGGCGCGTCTCGAACATGATGGCGAGGCTGTCGGCGATGCGCCGCGGGCGCGCGGTGTCCTCGCGGAGCGCCCGCTCGAAAGTGTCGGCATCGGGGCCGTGACCGCTCATGCAGTTGTGCAGCGAGGCGCCGCCCGGAAGGAAGCCCTCGGCCTTCGCCTCGTAGACGCCCTCAATGAGCCCCATGAACTCGCTCGCGACGTTGCGGTGGTACCAGGGCGGGCGGAACGTGTGCTCCATCACGAGCCAGCGCGGCGGAAAGATCGCGAAGTCCACGCCATCGACGCCGGGCGTGTCCGTCGGGGATTGCAGCACCAGGTAGATCGACGGGTCGGGATGATCGAAGCTCACGGAACCGATGACGTTGAAGCGGCGCAAGTCGTACTTGTAAGGCACGTGATTGCCTCGCCACGCGACGACATCGAACGGCGAGTGGTCCATCTGCGCCGACCACAGCGCGCCGCCGAACTTTGCGACGAGCTCGCAGCGCTCGTCGCGGTCCTCGTACCAGGCGATGGGTGATGCGAAGTCCCGCTGGCACGCGAGGCCGTCCGAGCCGATGGGCCCGAGGTCCGGCAGCCGAAACGCCGCTCCGAAACTCTCGCAGACGTAGCCGCGCGCCGGCCCGTCCGGCAGCTCGACCCGGAAGCGCACGCCGCGTGGGATCACCGCGATCTCGAGCGGCTCGACGAGCAGCCGCCCGAGCTCGGTCGTGAGCCGCAGCGGGCCCTGCTGCGGGACAATGAGGAGCTCCCCGTCGGCATCGTAGAAGGCGCGCGCGGACATCGAGCGATTCGCGGCATAGAGGTGGATGCCGCAGCCGCTCTGCGCGTACGGATCGCCGTTGCCCGCCATCGTGACGAGGCCCGCGAGGAAATCCGTGGGCGCGGCCGGCAGAGGCATCGGGCTCCACCGCAGCTGG
>JASHSR010000240.1 GCA_030038645.1 Gammaproteobacteria bacterium | reverse complement strand
GGCTCGGCGTGGGCGCGGGCTTGATGCGCACGACCGACCGGATCATCGCGATCGGCGCCTCCACCGGCGGGACCGAGGCGATCAAGCAGGTCCTGATGGGCCTGCCGCCCGACGCCCCCGGCATCGTCATCGCCCAGCACATCCCGAAGGCGTTCAGCACGCCGTTCGCGAGGCGCATGAACGACTGCTGCCGGATGACCGTCTACGAGGCGGAAGACGGCCAGCAGGTGCTCGCGGGCCATGTGTACATCGCCCCCGGCGACCGGCATCTGAAGGTCGAGCGCGACGGAGCGCGCTACGTCTGCAAGCTCGACGACGGCGAGCCCGTCAACCGCCACAAGCCCTCCGTGGACGTGCTGTTCCGCTCGGTCGCGCAGTGCGCGGGCCGCAATGCGATCGGACTGCTCCTCACGGGCATGGGCAAGGACGGCGCGCGCGGCCTGCTCGAGATGCGTCAGTCGGGCAGCCGCACGGTCGCCCAGGACGAGGCGAGCAGTGTCGTCTGGGGCATGCCCGGCGAGGCCGTCTCCCTCGGGGCGGTCCAGCACGTGATCGCCCTGCAGCAGGTCGCCACCGCGGTGTGCGAGCTCGTCGCTGCGATGGACTTCACGCGCGAGGCCCGCTCGGCTTGATAAGGTAAGTGGACATAAGGAGGCACGATGGCGAGCACAAGGCAAGCGGAGCCGCACGAGAGCGGGGTGGGCGAGCCGGAGGGCGGCGGCACGGCCGCGCCCGGCGGCATTGATTCCGCCGCCTTCGCCTTCGTGCAATCGCTCGCCGCGGAGCTCTCGGGCGGCAAGGTCGACCTGCCGAGCTTCCCGGACATCGTGCCGCGGGTGCGCCAAGCGCTCGCGGACGAGAACGCGACGCCGGAGAAGATCGTGCGGGTGGTGAGCTCGGAGCCCGCGCTCGCCGCGCGGCTGCTGCAGATCGCCAATTCCGCCGCCCTGAACTTCAGCGGCAAGGCCGTCACGGACCTGCGCACGGCCGTCGCCCGCCTGGGATTCAACATGGTGCGCACGGCCGCCGTCGCGTTCGCGATGTCGCAGCTGAAGAAGGCCGACGCGCTGCAAGGGCTCGAGAAGCCGCTCGATGTGCTGTGGCGGCGCAGCGCCGCCACGGCGGCGATGTCGCACGTCCTCGCGAAGCGCTTCTCCCGAGTCAATCCGGATACGGCGCTGCTCGCAGGCCTGCTGCACGGGATCGGCGAGCTCTACATCCTCACCCGCGCGAAGCAGCACCCGCAGCTCTTCGCCAATGCGAGCGCCTACGGGGCGATCGTGCGCGACTGGCACACGAGCATCGCCAAGGCGCTGCTCGAGAACTGGGAGATGGCCGAGGAGATCGTCTGCGCCGTCAGCGAGTTCGAGAACAACGAGCGCGAGCACCGCGGACCGCCTGACCTCACCGACGTGCTGTCGGTCGCGTACCTCATCGTCTCGTACCAGGACCATCCCGACGCCATCGAGCTCAACATGCAAGGCGTCGCCGCCTGCCGGCGCATGCAGCTCGACGGCGCCGCGTACCGGAAGCTGATCGGCGAGTCGGCCGACGAGGTCGCGGCCATGCAGCAGGCGCTCGGCAGCTGAGCCGCCGCGAGAGCACTGAAGTGAGCGCCGCGCAGCCCTCCCCGAGCCCCCCGTCCCCGCAGCCGTCCCCAGGGGCGACCGCCGCGCAAGATGCCTTTCTGTTCGTGCAGTCCCTGGCGAGCGAGCTCTCGAGCGGCCAGGTCGACCTCCCCGGTTTCCCCGAGATCGTCGCGCGCGTCCGCCACGCGCTGGCCGATGAGAACGTCTCGACGGATAAAGTCGCGCGAGTCGTCGGCGCCGAGCCCGTGATCGCGGCGCGGCTGCTGCAGATGGCCAACTCGGTCGCGCTCAATCCGGCCGGCAAGCCCGTCGCGGACCTGCGCACCGCGATCCTGCGCGTCGGCCTGAACGTCGTGCGCGGCACCACGATCGCCTTCGCCGTGCAGCAGCTGCGCAAGTCGCCGATGCTGCGCGGGCTCGAGAAGCCGCTCGACACGCTGTGGCAGCGCAGCGTGCTCGTGGCGAGCCTCTGCTACGTGATCGCACGGCGATGCGCGCGCCACTTGAGCGCGGATACCGCGCTCCTCGCCGGCATCCTGCACGGGATCGGGCGGCTCTACATCCTCACGCGCGCGAGCCGCCATCGGACGCTGTTCGCCGATGTCGCGAGCTACCAGGCCATCGAGCGCGACTGGCATCTCGGCATCGCCTGCGCGCTGCTCGAGCACTGGGGCATCGCGGAGGAGATCGTGCAGGCCGTGCGCGACTCGGAGGACTTCGCCCGGGAGCCGCGGCCCACCGCTTCACTGAGCGACGTCCTCGTCGCCGCGACCCTCATCGCGGTGTATCAGAATCAGCCCGATCTGCTCGAGGCCCGCCTGAACAGCGTGCGTCCCGTCGCACGGCTGCAGCTGAATCGCGCCCTCTGCGAGACGCTCATCGCCGAATCCGCGGAGGAGATCGCGGAGCTGCGCGAAGCGCTCGGCTGAGCGCCGCGGGCCGGGTCGTCGGGCCGAGGACGGGGGTCGTCGGGCGGTGGGGGGACCGAAGGCCGCTCGGGCCGTCGGCAGGTCGGCGGTTTGGCCGAAAGAAGGCCGGGCGGTGAGCCTCAGCCGAGCGACCCGAGGGAGCGCTCCATCTGCATGAGGTTGTCGGCGACGCTCTCCGCAGAGACGGTGTACGTGCCCTGATCGAGAGCGCTGCGAACGGCCGTGACCCGAACGTCATCCACGATCGGCAGCTCGCGCGTCGCCTGCTCGAGCGCGGCGAGCTGACTCGCCGCATCGGTGATGTGGATGCTGTCGGAGCCGCCGCTCGAGCCGGCGGGCGCGTCGCTCGCCGGGCTCTGCACGCCCTGCGATACCTTGCTCCCCCCGACTGTGGCGGGCCGGCTCCCCTCGAATCCATTGATCTTGCTGGACACGTCGGCTCTCCTCAGTTCCTGCAGCCACTGTATCGGCCGGGAAGCCCGAAACTTTAGGGGCCTGCCAGGCCTGCCGGGCCGCTCGTTCCGCGGTCGGCTCCGCTCGACCAGCCCCTACACTTCGATCTTGACCACCCGTCCGAGGCCGCTCAGAGCGTACGCTCCGCGCGGGCCGTAGGCCACCGTCTCGCCGCGGCTCTGGATGAGCGCCGCCAGGCGGGCCTGGACGTGCTTGAGGTGCGCGCTGACGAGCGCGCCGTTGCGGTCGTTGAGCGCGCGACACTTCGCCGCGACCGCTTTGCAGCGCGCCCACTCCGCAGCGAGCGTGCCGTCGGCGTCGCACCAGTGCATGACCTGCTCGAGGCCGCGGGCGTCGCCGGCGTAACCGAGCTGACGGCAGAGCGCGGTGCGCTCCTCGTCCGCCCGAACGACCCGCGCGACGCTGCGCTGGCGCTCGTGCACCACGCCCTCGAGCGCCGCCACGTCGTTCGCGGCGAGATGCTCGTGCTCGCGCTCGAGGAACCGTATCAGCTCTGCGAGGGCCGCCTCCTCCTCTGCAATGAGCTTGCCGATCTGTCGGCGGCAAATAGTGGGCTCCATGGCGGCCTCAGTCCCCGACCTCGACGATGCGGGACGATTCGGCGACGCCTTCCACGATCTTCTGCGAGCTCACGTTTTCCACTTTGAGCCGAGCTCCGGCGCGCGCGTCCTGAAGGGCAAGGCCGGCGGCGCGCACCTCGATGCCGTCCGCCTGGGCGATCAGCGTCACCTCCTGCCCGCGGCGGACGACCGGGTCCGCCGTGAACATATCGACGGTAAGAGGAGTGCCCGCCGCGAGAGTCCGGTCCACGCTGCGGCCGCTCAGCTCCGCCGGACTGCCGAGAAACGCCGACGTGAATCCGGCGACCTTGCGCATCTGCACCGTCACATCGGCCGCCGAGACGTGCATGCCCCGCGCGACCGCGTGTTTGAGAATCAGCACCGGGACGTGGCGCACCACCGTCACGGGAACATAGACCATCCAGCGCACCGGGTCGGCGCAACGGACGCCGACGATCGAGCGGGCCATCGCAGGCGTACCGGCGGTTGGCTCGACCGCGAGGGGCGCCGCGCAGCGCGGGAGCCGCAGCCGCTCATCGAGCGCGCCCGCCGTGATGTCGGCAACCTCGGAAGCCGGCAGTTGCGATCTGACGTAGCTCACCGCCGCGGCCTGAATGGCGCCGACGGGCTCCGTCCGCTCGTGCCATGCCGCCGGCTGCGACCAGGCCGCCGGGCCGAGCAGGGCCCATGCGACGGCTGCCGCGGCGAGCCGCTTGGCGATCCGCTTATAAGGTACAGCGCGTTGCGCGCGTCGAATTTCTGTCATGTGCATACTCCCGCCCGATCGTTGCAAGTTGCGCGCCAGCCCGACGCCGCGGCGGCCTCGCGGCCCGCTCCGTCTGTGCGTGCGGCAAGCCCTTGCCGCTCGGTTGGACCCGAATCACGCGCCGCAAAGGTAATTCCCCCGCCGGCGCATCCCGCGGCGGCTTGGCATGCGTATTGCTGTCTCTCCCGCCGTCGTTGTTTTGACGGTGAGATGCACGATGCCGCTCGATCTCGATGCCTATCTCGGAATCCAGCCCGAGGCGCTGCAGCTGCAGTCGCGCCGCATGCAGGTGATCGCGGACAACCTGGCGAACGTCGACACTCCGAACTACAAGGCGCGCGACATCGACTTTCAGGCCGCGCTCGCCGCCGCGGCCGGCGGAGCGGACGCGCCGGTGACTCTCGAGACGACCCAACCCGACGATATCGGCGCCAACGCAGCGGCCGGCGGCTCCGCCGAGCTCAAATATCGCGTGCCGCTCGCCCCGTCCCTCGACGGAAACACCGTGAGCTCGGAGCTCGAGCAGGCGGCGTTTGCCGAGACCACCGTCCGCTATCAGGCAACGCTCACCTTCATCTCGACGAGCCTGCGCAACTTGATGACGGCCATCACCGGCTCATAGCCGCACGGGAGCGCCACTCATGTCCTCATTCAAGATATTCGACATCTCGGGCTCGGGGCTCGCCGCGGAGTCGGTGCGGCTCAACACCATCGCGAGCAATCTCGCGAACGCGGACAGCGTCACCGGCAGCCCCACCACGGTCTACCGCGCGCGCCATCCGGTCTTTCAGGCGATACGCGATGCGGTCGCCTCGTTCGGCACCCATCTCAGCACGGACGACCAGGGCGCGGATGCCGCGGTGCGCGTCGCCGGAATCGTCGAGAGCGACGCTCCGCCGACGGTCACTCACGACCCGGGCAATCCGCTCGCCGACGCGAACGGCAACGTCTACTCGCCGAACGTGAACGTCATCGAGGAGATGACCGACATGATCTCCGCTTCCCGCGCCTATCAGGACAACGTCGAGGTCATGAATACCTCGAAGGACCTGATGCTCGACACATTGAAGCTCGGCGAGTCCTGATCCCAGCGCCCGCCGCCCGCCACACCTTGATCGAGGAACATCATGACGACCAGCACGGTGAACCCCCTCGCCTCGACGACCGGCGCCGATGCGGCCTCTCAGGCCTCGAGCATCGTCCCCGCCAACATGCAGATCAGCGAGAGCGACTTCCTGCAGCTCATCACGACGCAGATGCAGGATCAGGACCCGCTCGACCCCGCCGACCCCACGCAGTTTCTCTCGCAGATCGAGGGATTGAGCGAGGTCTCGAGCCTGCAGAGCATGCAATCGACGCTGCAGGCGCAGCAGCTGACGAGCGGCGCCTCGCTGCTCGGCCAGACGGTGCTCGCGCCGCTCAGCACGGCGACGCTCGCCACGGGCGGTGCGGTGAACGGAGCCGTCTCGGCGCCTCAGGGCGCGAGCGGCCTCACGGTCTCCATCACCGACGCGAGCGGAAACACGGTGAGCACCTTCTCGGTCGCGCCGGCTTCCTCCGGGCTCACGAATTTCAGCTGGAACGGGACGACCAGCACGGGAGCCGCTGCGCCGGCCGGCGAGTACACGGTCACGGTTACGGCGACCGTCGACGGAGAAAGTCAGTCGGTTACGCCTCTATTGCAAAGCCAGGTCACGAGCGTCACGGTGGACCCCTCCACTCAGGCGCTCGATGTGAACACGAGCAACGGCTCGGCGCCGCTGAGCTCGGTCGTGAGCGTCTTCTAGCGCCACCCACGACTCGCAAACGTCTCATGAGCGATGCCGCCGCCGAGCCGGCGCCTCGCAACGAACCACCTCTCACGGAGATCCACGCATGTCTTTCAATATCGCCCTGACGGGCCTCAACGCCGCCAACGAGGACCTCTCGGTCACCTCGAACAATCTCGCGAACGTCGCAACCGTCGGTTACAAGGGCTCGCGCACCGAGTTCTCCAATCTGTTCGCCTCCACCCAGACGGGAGTGAGCGCCACCGCCGTCGGCAACGGCGTCGCGGTGTCGGAGGTCGCGCAGCAGTTCACGCAGGGCAACATCGAGACCACCGGCAACAATCTCGACCTCGCGATCAGCGGCAACGGATACTTCATCACGAGCGACAACGGCGCGCTCAACTACACCCGCGACGGCGAGTTCCAGCTCAACAGCGACGGGGATGTGGTGACCGCCGACGGGCAGAACCTGCAGGTCTACCCGCCGCTCGCGAATGGCGGGTTCAACACCGGCGGACTGCAGAACCTCTCCCTGACCACGGGGGAGAGCGCTCCGCAGGCGACGACGACCGCTCAGCTCACCGCCAACCTGCCGGCGAGCTCCACGGCTCCCGCCGACGCCGACTTCACCCCGACGGACCCGAACAGCTACACCAACACGACCTCGCTCACGGTGTACGACTCCCTCGGCGCGGCGCACACCGCGACCTTGTACTTCGTGAACGCCTCGTCGGCCACGACGCCCGATACCTGGAACGTGTACGAGTACATCGACGGCTCGCCGGTCAATACCGACCCGGCGACGCTCACCTACAACAGCGACGGCGCGCTGGTCGCGGCGTACGATCCGGACTCGACGACCCCGACGACGGACGGCACGGTCGATTTCGGCCCGTACGGCCCGGCGACGGGTGCGGAGAGCATGGACGTGACGTTCAATTTCAGCCAGACCACCCAGTACGGCGACAACTTCGGCGTGACGGCCGTGCAGCAAAACGGGTACACCACCGGCCAGCTGACCGGCATCAACATCAGCTCGACGGGGGTCGTGCAGGCGCAGTACACGAACGGCAACTCGATCGACCTCGGGCAGATCGCGCTCGCGAACTTCGCCAACTCCCAGGGACTGCAGCAGGTCGGCAATGCGAGCTGGGCCGCGACGGAGGAATCCGGCGAGCCGGTGAACGCGACGGCGGGCAGCTCGGGATTCGGGACGATCCAGTCCGGATCGCTCGAGGAGTCGAACGTCGATACCACCTCCGCGCTGGTCGACATGATCACGGCGGAGCGCGACTTCCAAGCGAACGCGCAGATGATCCAGACGCAGGATCAAGTCACCCAGTCGATCATCCAGATCGACCAGCAGGGCTGATGCTCGACACCTGAGGCGGGGCGGGCTCTCCCAGCACGGCCGCTCGCGGATCAACAGCCACTGGCAGATCGATCATGGACAAGCTCATCTACGTTGCGATGTCGGGTGCGAAGGAGACGCTCGCCGCCCAGACGGCCAACAACTACAACCTCGCGAACGCCAGCACGACCGGCTTCAAGGCCGACCTCACGGCTTTCCAGAGCCGGGCGGTGACCGGGCCGGGCTATGCGTCGCGCGTGTATGCGACGGACGGCTCGGTCGGCTACGACGGCTCGGCGGGCGTCGAGGTCTCCACGGGCAACCCGCTCGATGTCGCCGTGCAGAACTCCGGATTCATTGCCGTGCAGGACGAGAGCGGCAACGAGGCTTACACGCGCGCCGGGGACCTGCACATCGACCCGAGCGGGCTGCTGATGACGGCAACCGGACATCCCGTCCTCGGCGACGACGGCCCGATCAGCGTCCCGCCCTCCGCCTCGACCACTATCGCCGCCGACGGGACGATCTCCATCGTCCCGATGGGTCAGACGCCGACCACGCTCGCGATCATCGGCCGCATCAAGCTGGTGAACCCTCCCGCGGGCTCGCTCGAGAAGGGCCTCGATGGCCTCTATCACACGGCCGACGGGACACCGGCGCCCGCGGACGCGAGCACGACGCTCGCGACGGGGGTGCTCGAGTCGAGCAACGTCAACATTCCAAGCTGCCTCGTGAACATGATCGAGCTCTCGAGGCGCTTCGAGCTGCAGGTGAAGTCGCTCAGCACGGCGGAGCAGGACGGTCAGTCCTCCTCGAAGCTGCTGCAGTCGAGCTGATCGGCGCGCCCTGGAACCCAACCGAGAGGACATGACTCATGGAACCCGCACTGTGGGCCGCCAAGACCGGCCTCGACGCACAGCAGACCCAGATGACGGTCACGGCGAACAATCTCGCCAACGTCAACACCACGGGCTTCAAGGGAAGCCGTGCCGTGTTCGATGACCTGCTGTACCAGAATCTCTCTCAGGTGGGCGCCGACACTTCCCAGACCACGCAGTCCCCGACGGGCCTCAACGTCGGCACGGGCGTGCGGGTCGTCGCCACGGAGAAGAACTACACCCAGGGCAGCATCAACAACACGGGCAACACCTTCGACGTTGCGATCCAGGGGCTCGGCTTCTTCCAGGTGCTGCAGCCCGACGGCCAGCTCGCCTACACGCGGGACGGCAGCTTCCAGCTCAATGCGCAAGGCCAGCTCGTCACCTCGGCGGGCTACCAGGTTCAACCGGCGATCACGATCCCGAACGGCGCGCAGAGCGTCACGATCGGCGCGGACGGCACCGTGAGCGTGCAGCTCGCCAATCAAACGACGCCGACGACCGTCGGAACGCTGCAGCTCGCGAACTTCATCAATCCCGCGGGCCTGCAGGACACCGGCGGGAACCTCGCCGTCGAGACCGCCTCGAGCGGCCCGCCGACGATCGGCACTCCCGGCCTGAGCGGACTCGGTACGCTGATCCAGGGGTCCGTCGAGGGCTCCAACGTCGATGTGGTCGAGGAGCTCGTCAACATGATCCAGACGCAGGAGGCCTACGAGATGGACTCGCGGGCGGTCGA
>JASHSR010000239.1 GCA_030038645.1 Gammaproteobacteria bacterium | reverse complement strand
CGCTCGCGCCGGCCGGGCTCGCCGCGCCCGCCCTCGCCGAGCCTGCCGCTGCCGAGCCCGCGCTCCCGCGCCACAGGGCCAGCACGTCGGGCGGTATCGGAGCGAGATCGGACTCGTGGCGGTCCGGATTGGCGGCGATCAAGTCCTCGCGGCCGTTCGCGAAGTGCAGCTCGTAGAAGCCGGCTTGCGTGAGCTGCAGCCACTGCGCCGATGCGGAGGCCTGCAGAGACAGAGGCCGCCTCCCCTGCGGGTCCACCACCTCGACGCCGACCCCGCGATCCTTCGCCGCGTGCAGCGCGACGAAGTCGCCGACGACGCGCGAGCTGCTGCGTCCTTCGGTGCCCGTGAGATAGCGGATGGTGTGATCGATGAAGGCGACGAACACAGGGTGCAGCGGCAGGTCGTTCGTCAGATTATCGAGGCCCGATGCAAAGAGCACGACGCGCCCCTCTCCGAGCGTCTTCTCGAGCAGGAGCGGTGTCCCGTCCGAGAGCCGCAGCGCGACCCTCGAGCCCGTCCCCTGCACGCCCGCGGCGTAGAAGAATTTGACGCTGTCCCACTCGGCCGGCTCTCCGACGGCGGGATACGTCGCGTCCGCCGCGCCGACCGAGACGAAGCGCTCGGGCTCGCGCGAGTAGAGGTGGGAGTCCTGAAGCTCACCGCCGAAAATCGGGATGCGCCCCTGCTGAGCCGCCGCCGTCCCGAGCGCGACGAGCACACTCCCGCCCCTTCGCACGTACTCGGTCAGCCGATCCGCGAAGGCTTCGGGGAGCGAGGCGACATCCGACAGCACGACGAAGGCGTAATCCGAAGGGTCGGCCCCGGCGGCCTGCTCGGTCGTGAGCGTGTCGAGCGTGAACGCCGATTGCGCCGCGGAGGCGAGCGCCGTCCCGAAATAAAGCGGCGAGCGCGTATCGGCGCCCTGATGAACGAAGAGTCCCCGCTTCGGGTCCGACCGCTCGACCGAGAACCGGTACACATCGTCGTCCGGCAGCGCATCCTCCGAATCGATCCGCACCTCGCAGCGACTGAATCCATGCGGCACATCGAGCGAGTCGAACTCGACGGCCGCTCGCCCGGATGCGGGTACCTCCACGCGGCGCGTCGCGACCGTCCGGCCGTTCACCACGAGGGACACCACCCGCGACGCCGCCGGCGTGCCGTAACCGGCGATCACCGCCTGTACGCGCGCGTCTCGGGGATTCCAGACCTGACCGGGCGCAGACACGCTCTCGACGGCCCAGTTCGGCTCGGACGCTCGCCCCACCGGATGCAGCACCAGCGTGACGCTCGACGGCAGCGCCATCTCCGCGAAGCTCGGCGGCATGCTCGTCCGCTGCATGTCGCTGAACAGGTGCAGCTCGATCGGCGTGCGCGCCCCCGCGGCCATCGAGCGCACGGCGGCGGCGAGCGCGGCGAAGCTGCTCCGCGAGTCGGTGGGCGAGAGGCTCTGCACCGCCGCGCGCAGCGCGCTCGGGTCCCGCGTCGCCTGCGTGAGCGCGGTCACCTCCGACGACAGCGCGAGCACTTGCGCGCTCTCCGCCGCGTGCTTGCTCGCGATCACGGCGAGCGCCTCGCGCTTCGCATCCGCGAGCCGCGTTCCGGCGCGCATGCTCAAGGAGTCGTCGATCACCAGGACGCGAAGCTTCGGCGCCGCGATGCCGGCCGCGAGCCGCATGACGTACGGCTGGGCGAACGCGAGCGCGAGGAGCAGCAGCACGGCGAGCCGCAGCGCGAGCAGCAGCCAGTAGCGCAGCCGCCTGCGGCGCACGGCGCTCTCCTCGCGCGGCTCGAAGAACATGAGCGAGCTGAACGGCAGCGGCTCGCTGCTGTGCCGGCGCAGCAGGTGCAGGTAGAGCGGCAGCCCGACCGCCAGGGCGCCCGCGAGGAAGGCCGGAGCGATGAAGCCCATGCTCCGCGCTCAGTTCCGGCCCTGCCGGACGGTGAGGTACTCGCGCAGCGCCGCATCGAGGGGCTGGTCCGTCACGAGCAGCTGGTAGGTGAGGCCCGCGCCGCGGGCCGCGACGCGCAGCGACTCGATGTGCCGGGAGATCCTCTCGCGGTAGCGGCCCTCGGCGTACTCGGCCGTCACCGGGAAGCGGGTGGCGCTCTCGAGATCCACGAGCACCGCCGAGCCGCCGATCCGCGGCGCGAGCTCCGTCGGATCGAGGATGTGGAAGAGCACCACCTCGTTGCCGCGGTATCTGAGCGGCTCGATCGCGCGGATGATCGATTCGGGCGGCTCGTAGAAATCCGAGAGGATCACGATGATGCCGCGGCGGCGCAGGAAGCTCTCGACGTGAGCGAGCGGCGGCTCGAACCGGGTGCGCGCCCGCGGCTCGGCGTGCTCGAGGCCCGCGAGCAGGCGGTAGAGCTGGCCGTGCCGCGTGGAGGGCCGCACGAAGCTGCGCACCTCGTCGTCGAAGACGATGAGCCCCGCCGCATCGCGCTGCTTGCGGATCGCGAGATAGAAGAGCGAGGCGGCGATGTATCGGACGTAGTCCATCTTCCTCACGGCGTGCGAGGCGTAGCCCATCGAGTTGCTGGCGTCGAGCAGTATCGTGAGCAGGCTGTTGGTCTCGCCGCGATAGCGCTTGAGATAGGCGCGCTCCGTGCGCGCGAACACGTTCCAGTCCACGTGGCGCAGATCATCGCCCGGAACGTAGGCGCGGTACTCTGCGAACTCCTGGCTGAAGCCGAAGTCCGCCGATCGGTGCAGCCCCGCGACGAAGCCGTCGACCACGGTCTTCGCAACGAGGTCGAGCCCCGAGATCGCGCTCAGGACCGCCGGATCGAGAAAGCGTTGGACACTCGCGCTCATCGCCCCGCCGCGGCGGGCGCCGGAACGTGCGCGATCAGCTGCCGGAGGATCTCATCCGCGCCGATCCGGTCGGACTCTGCGTGAAAGTTGAGCAGGATCCGGTGCCGCAGCACCGGGATCGCGAGCGCGGTGATGTCCTCGTAGCTCACGTGGTAGCGCCGGTGCGCGAGCGCCCGCGCCTTGGCGGCGAGGACGATGAACTGCGCCGCCCGCACGCTCGCCCCGTAGCTCACGTACTGGTTGACGATCGCCGGCGCGCCCTCGCTCCCCTGGCGCGTGGCCCGCACGAGCTGCACGGCATAGCGCGCGATGGACTCCCCGACCGGCACGCGGCGGACGAGGTCCTGGAAGTCGTTGAGCTCGGCCGCTCGAGTCACCGCATCGACCTGCGCGACGTGCGTCGTCGTCGTGCGGTCGACGACCTGCACCTCCTCCTCGGCGCTCAGGTAGTCGAGCACCGTGTTGAACAGGAACCGGTCGAGCTGCGCCTCCGGCAGCGGATACGTGCCCTCGAGCTCGATCGGATTCTGCGTCGCGAGCACGCAGAACGGCCGCGGCAGCTCGTAGTGGTTGCCGCGCACGGTGCAGGAGAGCTCCTGCATCGCCTCGAGCAAGGCGGACTGGGTCTTCGGAGGCGTCCGGTTGATCTCGTCGGCGAGGACGATATTGCCGAAGATCGGGCCCGGCACGAACGTCCAGCGCCGCCGCCCGGTGCCGGCCTCCTCCTCGATGATGTCGGTTCCGGTGATGTCCGCGGGCATCAAGTCCGGCGTGAACTGGATGCGGCGGAACTCGAGCCCGAGCGTCTTCGCGATCGTCCGGACCATCAGCGTCTTCGCCGTGCCAGGCAGGCCCGTGATGAGGCAGTGCCCGCCGACGGTGAGCGCCGTGAGAATCTGCTCGATGACCTCGTCCTGCCCGACGATCACCTGCCGCACCTGCGCCAGGATGGCGTCGCGCACCGCGTGGAAGCGCGCGACGCGCCGCTCGAGGTCCGAGGTGGAATCGATGTCGGCCGCTGTGCTCATCGGTGTCCTCTTTTCATGCTCATGTGCCCTCTGTGCCGCTCATCCGCCCGCTTCGCATCGCCCGCGGGCGCCCTTTCCGCCGTGTCCGCCGCCGCTCCGATCACTGACCCGTCAGCTTCAGGAGCAGCTTCTGCGCCGGGCGATAATCGGGCGCCGCCTCGAGCGAGGCGAGCACGGCGTCCTGCGCCTGATCCCGCTTGCCCGCCGCAAAATACGCCTGCGCCAGCTCGAATTCCGCCGACGCCTTGTCGAGCGGATCGAGCGCGAGCACCGCCCGGTACTCGCGGATCGCCCCGCCGTAATTCTTCAGCGCGAGCCACAGCCGCCCGAGATGCCGGTGCAAGTCCTCGTCGTAGGCGGGATCGATGTAGTTGATGCGGTCGAGCGTCGCGGCCGCATCGGCGGGGTGGCCGAGATCCTCCTCGAGCTGCGCGAGCTCCTTCAGCATCTGCGGACTATGCCCACCTTGCTTCTCGTATCGCGTCAGCGTCGCGGCCGCCGCCTGCCTGTTTTGCCTTGCAAGATCGGCCGCCGCGAGCAGCTCGTACGCGTTCCCGTCGTAAACGTAGTCCGGATACATCCGGATGACGGCATCACCCTCCCGGATCACCTGATCGTACTGCTTGCCTTGCGCGAGCTCGGTGAGATGGGCGAGGTCCTTGTGCCACTCGTCGAAGCTCGCGACCGTCGTTGCCACCCTCGCATAGAGCCAGGCCTGGAACTGGCGGTCGAGCTGCTCCGGCGTGAGACCCAGAGTCCCCTCGATCGCCTGGCGAGTCGTCTTGCGCAGCGCGAACGCATGCACCATGTCGTTGAGCTTGTCGCTGCCCCAGCGGTCCTGGATGTAATCGCAGATCCGCCCCGCCTCGAAGTAGGACACCTCCACCTGCGCCGGGTACTGCGGCCGCACGAAGCCGCGGTCGAGGTCGGCGACCGGCAGCAGTTTGTGGTCGCGCAACGCAGCGACGATGTCCGGCGTCATCGGGTCGCCCCACTCCGGGGAGTCCTGCGTCTCCTCGTGGACGGCGAGGCCCTCCGTGAACCAGCGCGGCACGCGGTGCTCGGTGGCCGTCAGGATGAATACGTGGCTCATCTCGTGGCGAAGGGTGCTCGCCCAGTGGAAATCGCCCGGCTTGCGGGCGGAGGGACTGTCCATCGCGACCACGAGGCCGAACGTCACGCCGAGCGCGCCGAGGCCCGGCATGCCGAGCGTTCGCACGGCGAAATCCTCGTGATCCGGGTAGACCTGCACCTCGACGGGGCCGGGGAGCGTCATCTTGTACTTGCGCTCGTAGTCCGCGATGTCCCGCTTCAGCTCCTCGTGGAAGTACGGATACAGCAGATCCGCCTCGTTCTTGCTCAGCTTGAGGATGGTGGTCGCGTCGCGGAAGGTGACGAAGTTCTTCTCGCTGTCGAGGAGGCGCAGGCTGTTCACGGTCTCGTCGTTGCGATAGCCGGCGGCGTAGCACCGCACGAGCTGGTCGCGGGCCTCGGCGTCCTCGCCGAGCCGCATCAAATTGACGCCGAGCTCCGAGCGCGCCGACCACAGCTCGGGGTTCACCGCGATCGCCTTGCGGAAGTAGGCGATCCCCGCCTCGTAGCGCAGATTGAGGATCAGATGATGCGCGATGGTCGCGTACGCCTCGCCGTAATGGGGGTTGATCGCATGGATGCGGTCGAGCCAGCGCTCCGGCGAGCGGTCCGCGAGCACCTCGATGCTCGCGTGCACGGCCATCGCATCGAGCGCATCCCCCGAGAGCGCGAGAGCCGCGTCCGCCTCGCGAGCCGCCTCCTGCGGCTCGGAGTCCTCGAGCGCGAGGCTCGCGAGCAGCTCGTGCGCCTCGGTGAGCTTCGGGTCGATCGCGAGCGCCTTCCTCGCCCACTTCAGGGCCTGATCGTCGAAGCCGTCCGCGCTCACCAGGGCGAGGCCGAGATAGGCGCGCGCGCTCCTCGGATCCCGCACCGAGGCTTCCTTGAACAGCTGCTCGGCGTCCGGATCGTTGAACCGCTCGCGCAGCAGCATGCCCCAGCGGACGCGGTACATCGCATTGGCGTCCGCCCGGGCGACGGCCTCACGGAACTCCCGGTTCGCGTCCTCGTAGCGGCCGAGACCCCAGTAGCCCTCAGCGCGCAGATAGGCGGCCTTCGCCGGCGGCGCCTGCTCGGCCTGACGCACGAGCGCCGCAAAGCAGGCCTGAGCCGCGGCGCTTTGCCCGTGCTTGCGAAGCAGCGCGCAGTGGTCGGGAGTCTCGGCCGCGGCAGCACCGGCGGCGGGCGCGGCGGCAGCGGCGGGCG
>JASHSR010000238.1 GCA_030038645.1 Gammaproteobacteria bacterium | reverse complement strand
GACGCTCTCTGGTACAAATTGCACGGCATCCTGCTCGCAATCGGCGCGCGCCAATACATGTCGATCACGCCGTACAACTGCGGCCGCGGCGCCGCAAGCGGCGGGCGCTCGCCGACCCTCGATCTGAAGTTTCAAACATTGCGGGCGCTGAGCGGCGCGAATGCCCGGTGGGCGGAGACCACGGCCGTTCGCAGAACCGTGCGGCTCGGTCCAGGTGAGCCGAAAACGCTCGAGGCGGGCGACTGCGCTCTGCTTGCGCAGCTCGAGGGCACGTTGTTTGCGTACCTCGGCATGCACGTCGTCGCGACGAATCTCGAGTGCTCCTCGCCGCGTGGCGCGAGCCGCTTCAGCCTGTCCGTCGAGGCGCTCGCCGAGAAGACGGCGCAATCCTCGGGACGCTGAGTCCCTGAGCCGTCGTCTCCGTGCCGGTCCGTGCCGGTCCGCGCCGACTCGCGCCGGCCTGCGCTGACCTGCGCTCGGTTAGCGCCCGATCTGCGCGCGGCCTGCGCCCGATCGGCCGCCAATCTCCCCCTGATCTACCTTCGACCCGCGCCAAGCGGCGCTCGACGTTTTCCATAGGGCGTTCGGCGACGTCCGCGTTTCGCGTCGTGAGACGATCGCCGCACGAATTTCGATAGATTCACACGCGAAATGCAGCTGGCCAGCGGCCTCGAGTTCTGGTGGCATTGCGCTCCCTGAAATCCTCCTGGGGAGCCGCCATGAATCAAACATCCTGCCTCCCGGTTCGCCGCCTCGTCTTGCACGCGGGCCTCATCGCCATCGCGGCGCTTCCGCAGCTCGCGGCCGCTCAGTCCTCGCCGTTTCTCACAGGCGCCACGGCGCTGCAGTCGAACATTCTCGCCTGGCTCACGCCCATCGCGGTGATTCTGGTCATGGTCCTCGGCGCCATGGCGATGGCGAATCGCATGTCCTGGGGATGGTGCATCGGCGCCATTCTCGGAATCGCGATGGCCTTCGGCGCCTCCCAGATCGTCTCCTGGGTGCGCGGAATGTTCGGGGTCTGAGATGGCGATGAGCGGGCGCAATGCGGGCCTCGTCGCCGATCCGCTCTTCATCGCGGCGACTCGGCCTCCGATGCGCTGGGGCGTTACGTACTCGGCGCTGCTGTTCAACTTGGTTTTCACGATGGAGACCTTTCTCGTGACCCGCAACCTGCTCACGCTGCTCATCGCGGCGCCGATCCACGGGGTCGGAATGCTGCTGTGCGCGCGGGATGCGCGCTTCTTCGATCTGTTGCTCCTGTGGGGCCGCACGCAGATGCCGGCTCTTCTCGGGAATCAGCGGTACTGGCGGGCGAGCAGCTACAGCCCGTTGGCGCTCGATCTGCCCGCGCGCAACCGCTCGTATCGGGCGCGTCGCGAGCCCTGGATCGGCCCGTGGGGCCAGGCAGGCGGCCCATGTCGGCCGTGAGCCGCGCGGCGCAAGTCCGGCGCGAGACGGAGCTCGCCCAGCGCATCCCGTACGCGGCACACGTCGCGGAGCGCGTCATCAAGACCGTGCTCGGCGATTACCTGCAGATCTTCCGCCTCTCCGGAGCGAGCTTCGAGAGCGCGGACGATGTCGAGCTCAACGCGTGGCACGAGCGGCTGAACGTGCTCTGGAGAAACGTGGCGAGCCCGCAGGTCGCGCTGTGGACTCACCTGGTGCGCCGCAGGGAACAGGTATCGCCGGGTGCGGGCAGCGGGACCGGCTTCGCGCAATCGCTCGCCGAGAAGTATCGAGCGAGGCTTTCCGGTGAGACGCTGATGGTGAACGAGCTTTATGTGTCGGCGGTGTATCGCCCCGTCTCCAGCGCTCCGGCAGGCTGGCTCTCCAAGCTCCTCTCGAGGACGCAACGAGGCGCGACGGATCTCGAGCTGCGGGACGCGCTCGAAGCCTGCGAGAAGCTCGGACAGACGCTGTGCGCGTCCCTCGAGCGGTACGAGCCCGAGCCGCTCGGGATTGCTCGGGCAGGCGGGCGGGCTCACTCGCGTGCTCTCGAGCTGCCGTCGCTCCTGCTCAACGGCGAGGTGGGGCCGGTGCCACTGTCCCGTGCGCCGCTCTACAGAGCGCTCGGCAACGCCCGCCTGCTCTTCGGCAATGAGGCGATCGAGTACCGCGGCCCCGCGCAGACGCGCCTCGGGGCGATGCTCGGCATCAAGGAGTACTCGACGCCGACCGTCGTCGGCATGTACGACCGACTGCTGTCGGCGCCGTTCCCGTTCGTGCTCACGCAGTCCTTCACCTTCCTCACCAAGGCCGCCGGCCAGGGCCTGCTGCAGCGGCAGTTCAACCGCATGGCGAATGCCGGGGACTTCGCGGTCTCGCAGGCCGAGGAGCTGAAGGAAGCCCTCGACGCCCTCACCAGCAACGAGTTCGTGATGGGAGATCACCACTTCTCGCTGCAGGTGCTGTCGGAGGCGAGCGGCCTGCGAGCCCCCGGCGTGGACGCCCAACCGGCCGACACTCCGCTCATCAAATCGCTCAACGATCGCGTGGCGCTCGCGCGCAGCCTGCTCGCCGACACGGGCATGACCGTCGCGCGCGAGGACCTCGCGCTCGAGGCGGCCTTCTGGGCGCAGCTACCCGGAAATTTCCCGATGCGCCCGCGCAGGGCCCCGATCACGTCGCGCAACTTCTGCGCGATGGCCCCCTTCCACAATCATCCCTGCGGGCGGCCGACGGGAAATCATTGGGGCGATGCGCTCGCGCTGCTCGTCACCAACGCGCGCTCGCCGTACTACTTCTCGCTGCACGCGAGCGATCCCTCGGCCCCCGACGGCGGCAGCCGCAAGGACACCGGCCACAGCCTCATCTGCGGTCCGACCGGCTCGGGCAAGACGGTGCTCATCGGCTTTCTGCTCGCGATGCTGAGCCGCCAGGGGGTGACGCAGGTCGTGTTCGACAAGGATCGCGGCCTCGAGATCCTCGTGCGCGCCCTGGATGGGGAATACCTCCCGCTGCGGAACGGCGTGCGCACCGGGTTCAATCCCCTTCAGCTTCCGCGCACGGCGAACGACGAGGAGTTCCTGAAGGCGTGGCTCGGCGCGCTGGTGCGGCCGCCGGGCCGCAGGCCCTTGAGCGTGCGGGAGCAGGGGGACCTCGATCAGGCGCTGCGCGGAACGCTCGCCCTCGAGCGTCCCGAGCGCCGCTTGTCGCGCCTCGCCGAGTTTCTCGATCCGACCGACCCCGAGGGGGTGCATGCACGTCTCACTCGCTGGTGCGAGGCGACGCGCGGCGACTACGCCTGGGTGTTCGACAACGTCGAGGACTCCGTGGTCCCGCGTCTCGAGGGACGGCCAGTCATCGGGTTCGACGTGACGGACTTCCTCGAGAACGAGATCGCGAGGCCGCCGGTCACCCTTTATCTCTTTCATCTCGTCCGCCGTCTGCTCGACGGGCGGCGCCTCGTGTGCTGGATGGACGAGTTCTGGCGCCTGCTCGCCGATCCGGCCTTCGAGCGCTTCGCCAAGGACGGCCCCAAGACCTGGCGCAAGCTGAACGCCGTCATGTGCCTTGCGACGCAGAGCGCGAGCGATGTGCTGCAAAGCCCGATCAGCCGCACGATCGTCGAGCAGACACCGACCAAGATCTTCTTTCCGAACGTCGATGCGAGCGAGGCGGACTACGTCGGCGGCCTCGGACTCACGGAGCGGGAATTCAAGCTGGTGAAGCAGCAGCTCGAGCCCGGCTCGCGAGCGTTTCTCGTGAAGCAGGGCCACCACAGCGTCGTCTGCCAGCTCGACCTCAAAGGCTTCGACGCCGAGCTCGCCGTCATCTCGGGACGCGCCGAGGAGGTCGAGCGCATGCGCCGCATCATCGCGGAAGTCGGGGCCGACCCGGCGCAATGGCTGCCGCGATTTCTCGCGCCGCTTGCCGCCGCGGGCCCCTGAGGATCGCCACACTCACGAGGAGGACCCCCATGTCGGAGAGCCATTTCGGATCGAGAAGAGCTGCTGCGGCGCCGGCCATCCGGGCGCCGCTCGGTGTGATGTGCGCCCTCGCGCTGCTCGCTGCCGCTCCGAGAGCGCACGCCCAGTGGGCGGTGGTCGACGTAGGCGCGATCGCGCAGCTCGTCCAGCAGGTCGAGCTCACGGAGAGGGCACTGGTCACCGCGGAGGGCGAGCTGCAACAGGTGGAGCAGACCTATCGCGCCATGACCGGAGACCGCGGCATGGAGTCCCTCTTGAGCGGAACCGTGCGTAATTATCTGCCGACGAGCTCGAGCGAGCTGCAGGCCGTGCTGAGCCAGAGCAGCACCTCCTACGGCACGCTCGCGAGCGCCATGCAGAGCGCTCTCGCGACGAACGCCGTCCTGACACCGACGCAGCTCGGGGGTCTTCCCGCGGATGCCGCGGCTTATCTACAGGCCGTTCGGCGTACCACGGCGCTGCTGCAGGCCATCGAGGGCGATGCGCTCGTGAACTCGAGCGGCCGGTTCTCCGCCCTGCAGCAGCTGATCGGCGCGATCGCGACCGACACCGACCAGAAGGGCAGCCTCGACCTCAATGCCCGCATCACGGCGGAGCAGGGGATGCTGCAGAACGAGCAGACCAAGCTGCAGGTGCTCTTTCAGGCGCTCGTCGCTCAGCAGTGGTCGGATCGCCAGCGCGAGCGCGAGCAGATCGTCGCCGACCATGGCGATTTCAGCTCGCGCTTTGCGCCAGTGCCGTAGCGCCGGAGGGAGCAAGCCGTGGGGTTCTTCGAGACGTTCTGGAGCTGGCTCAACACGCAGCTCGTGAGCTACATCGGCAACAACACCGCGAGGCTCGCCGCGGTGCTCGAGCCGGCGGTCGTCACGCTCGCCACGATCTACGTGATGATGTGGGGCTATCTGCAGCTCACCGGCCGGCTCGAGGAGCCCGTGACGGCCGGACTCAGGCGCATCATCGTCCTCGTGGTCGTCCTCGGCGGCGCGTTGCATCTGTGGCTCTACAACACCGTCATCGTCGACACCTTCTATAACGCTCCCGCCGAGCTCGCGGGCGCGGTCGTCGGCACGACGAGTCCTGTCGCGACCGTCGATGCGATCTGGGAAAGCGGCGGGCAGGTCGCCGGATCCCTGTGGAGCAAGGGCGGGGTCTTCGGCAGCGATTTCGGCTTCTACCTCGCGGGCGCGCTCGTGTGGCTGCTGATCGGGCTGCTCTGCGTGTACACGATGTTCTTGATCGCGCTCTCGAGCATCGCCTCCGCCGTGCTGCTCGCCCTCGGGCCGCTTTTCATCGTGATGCTGCTGTTCGACAGCACGCGCAGGTACTTCGAGGCGTGGATCGCCCAGCTCGCGGCCTATGCGCTCATCACCATCCTCACGGTTCTCGTCGGCGCGCTGTTGCTGCAGCTCGTGAGCTCCTATGCCCAGCAGACGGCTGAGCGCGGCTCGGCGATCGTCACGGTCGATGCGCTCAACATGGTTCTCGTCGCCATGGTCGTCTTCCTCCTGATGCGGCAGGTGATGCCGATCGCCGCCGGGCTTGCGGGGGGCGTCGCGCCGAGCACCTTCGGCCTCGTCAGCCGGACGATCGGCTGGGGCCTCGGCCGCGGGCGCTCGATCGCCTCGAGCGCGGCAACTCGAGCGACGAGCTCGTGGATCGGCGGGCGCGGAGCGCGCTCGGCTCCACGCTTGAAGGAGAGAATATGAGAGCGCTCGTGCTGCTCGCTTCCTTGGCGCTCGTGAGCGCCTGCGCCGCGCCGCACGCGGCGAAGGTTCGCTGCGATCGCCACCTGGTCCCCATCAACGCAACGGCCTCGCCGCGGACGGGCGGTCCGTCGGCCAGCGCCCCGAAGAGCCTGCCGCGGAGCGTTTCGCCGTGAGCGCCGATCGCGAGCTCGAGGCGTACTGGAGCGAGGCGGCCGCGTGGGACTTCGATCGCGTCGCGCAGCTGCGCCGCAGCGAGCGAAACGCGTGGCGCGCGGCGGCGCTCGCGGGAGCCTGCGCGCTGCTCTGCGCCGCGTCGCTCGCGCTGCTCGTGCCGCTCAAGCGGCTCGTGCCTTTCATCGTTCGCGTGGACAACACGACGGGGATCGTCGATGTGGTGCCGACGACGACGCGCCTGATCGACCCCGGAGAGGCCGTCACGCGCTATCTTCTCACGCACTACATCACCGTCTGCGAGCGATTCAATTTCGCGACGGCGGAGAGTGACTACGCGGAGTGCGGCGCCTTCCACTCCGCCAAGCGCAACGAGGAGTGGTCTGCGCTCTGGAGCCCCACGAACCCCGCATCGCCGCTGAACCGCTACAAGGACGGCACGACCATCCGGGCGAGCGTCGTTTCGGTCAGCTTCTTTCGCCGGGCGAGCGGGACGACCGATCTCGCGCAGGTGAGATACATCAAGCGGCTGCGCCGCGGGAGCGGTGGTGAGGAGGAGGTGACGCACTGGATCGCGACCCTCCAGTACGCCTACGCGAAGCCCTCGAAGGATATTCGCATCCGCAGCTTGAACCCGCTCGGATTCAAGATCCTGGATTTCAGCACGGAGCCGGAGGTCATCGGGGAGCCGGCGGCCGCGGCGCGGATCGGTCCCTCGAGCCCGATCGATTCGGGAGGACGGCGATGAGAACGGAGCGCCCTGCTCGGTGGAGTCGCACGCTCGCCCTGGGGCTGCTCGCCCTCGCTTGCTGGCACGCGCTCGCGTGCGATGCGGAGGTCTACCCCTCGAGAAGCCGCGGCGATCCTCGGATCCGGACCGCGGTCTACGATGCGGACCAAGTCTACCGGCTCCACGGGTTCGTCGGCTTCCAGATCGAGCTCGAGTTTGCGCCCGGAGAGACCTTCGTCGGCCTTGCCGCGGGCGACATCGAGGCGCTGTCCTTCGTCGCGCAGGGAAACCACCTGTTCCTCAAGCCGCGCGTCCGATCGGTCGGCACGAACCTCACCGTTCTCACGACGCGCCGGCAGTATCATTTCTATTACACGGCGACGGCCGCGCCGCCCGACCAGACCGACCCGGACCTCATCTATGCGGTGAGATTCGAGTACCCCGCGGCCTCCTCGCCCTCCCGAGCGGCAGCGGCGCGGCAGGCGATCGAGAAGCGGCTCGACAGCGCATCGGCCGGGCGCCCGCAGAACCTCAACTACTGGTATTGCGGGGCTCCGGCGTTGCGGCCGGTCGCGGCCTCGGACGACGGTGTGCACACGCGCCTGCGCTTCGGCGCGCAGGCCGAACTGCCGGCGATCTTCGTGCGCAACGACGACGGGAGCGAGTCGCTGCTCAATTTCGATATCGAAGCGGGCGTGGTGGTGATCCACCGCGTCGCGCGCCGGCTCATCCTGCGGCGCGGCGCGCTCACGGGTTGCATCGTGAACAAGGGATACACCGGGTCGGGCGAGCGGCTGGACTCCGGCACGGTATCGCCGGACGTGCAGCGCGTGCGCAAAGGTGCGGCGCCATGAGCTTGCGCGGGACGCCCGAGGCCGGCGGCGGATTGGACCGGCAGGGAGTGGACGGACTTCAGACGGTCGCGGGCGAGCGCAGCGTTGCGACGGCCCATCGGGTCCGCTCTCTGGAATCGCGGGTGAGCAACATCATGGCGCTCGGGCTCATGTGCGCGCTCGGATTTGCGCTGCTCGCGTGGTATTACAGCTCCGCTCTGAGGAGGCCGGCGCGTGCGGCGCAGAGCGCCGCGGCGCTCGATGCGACCCGAGCGCAGACCGAGATGCCCCTGCCGCCGCTCGGGCCGATTCCGCTCGAAGGGCCTCCCATCCTTCGTTTGCATCCGAGCGGGCCGCCCGCGCCGGCGGTTGCGGTATCGACGGCGGCCGCACCTCAACACGCCTCTCGAGCGGAAATGCCGCAGGACCCGGCATCCGTGAGACTGCCGCCGCTCCCGGCATTGCCGGCCGTCGCGGGGCGGGCGCCTCTCGTCCCCTATACCTTGATGGGCGTCCCTTCGTATCGCTGGGCTCCTGCAGTTGCGGGCGCGTCGGGGAGCATGCCGGCACCGAGCCCACAGCGGCACACGCTCGATCGGCGTCTATCGGGTCCCGTCTTCGCCGAGCAGTCGGATGCGCTCGGATCGACGGGTCCTCAGACGACGGGCGGGGCGCCCCCGGTATCCGGCCCGGCGGCCCCGGGAGCCGCCGCCGTGCCGGCGTCGAGCGGCGCGGCGCACGCCGACGCTCTGGCAGAGCTGCTCACCCCTTCGGTGACGCCGGCAGCTTCGGCTCGTGTGCTGCCGACACGGAGTCTGCTGCTCCCGAAGGGCGCGTTCATCGACTGTACGCTCGAGACGGCGATCGATTCGACCCTTCCGGGCATGACGACCTGCATCACGGCCACCGACACGTTCGGCGCCGATGGCAAGGTCGTTCTGCTCGAGCGCGGATCGAAGCTGATCGGCGAGACGCGAGGGGAAGTGCAGCAAGGCAGCGCACGGATCTTCGTTCTGTGGACGGAGGCGCGCACGCCGACGGGCGTCGCGATACCCCTCGCATCGCCCGGCACGGACGAGCTCGGCCGCTCGGGCCTTCCAGGTGAGGTCAATCGGCACTTCTGGGAGCGCTTCGGGGCGGCCATTCTCGTCTCGATCATCGACGCCGGGGCTCAGTCGGCGGTGCAGTCGGGCAACGGCGCGGTCATCTACGATCCGACAGCGACGCAGGATGCGGCGAGCGAGGTGCTGAAGGAGACGATGCGCATCCCGCCGACGGTCATCAAGAATCAAGGCGACCGGATCCAGGTGCTCGTCGCGCGCGACCTCGACTTTCGCTCCGTCTATGAGCTGCGTACCACGACTCGGTAGCTCACCCGCCGGCCACGCCTGGGCCGGGAGCGGCACCGCCGGGACGCGCCGCGCCGGCGATACGTCCGCTCTCGAGCTCACCTTGCGTCCCCTGCGGCCGCTGCTTGCCGACCGCGACGTGACGGAGCTCTGCATCAACCGGCCGGGCGAGGCTTTCGTCGAGACGCACGCGGGCTGGGCACGCTCGGCTCTCGAGTTCGCGGATTTCGACTGGTGCCTGCGCCTCGCGAAGCTCGTCGCGAACTTCAGCTGCCAGCGCATCGATGAGCAGGCGCCGCTGCTCTCGGCGTCCCTGCCGAGCGGCGAGCGCATCCAGATCGTCATACCGCCCGCGACGGCGAGTCAAACCGTTGCAGTCACGATACGGCGCCCGTCGGCGGAGCTCTGGTCGCTCGAGGATCTCGCGGCGCGCGGCGTCTTCCGGGCCACGCGGCGCGCGAGCGGATCGCTCGATGAGGTCGAGACGGAGCTGCTCCGGTTGCTCGAGGCGCGCGAGTACGAGCGCTTCATGCGCCTCGCCGTTCGCAGCCGCAAGAACATCCTCGTCTCGGGTCCGACGGGCTCGGGCAAGACGACGTGGACCAAAGCGCTCATTCGGGAGATCCCCCCCGACGAGCGGCTCATCACGATCGAGGATGCCCGCGAGCTGGTGCTCGACGGCCATCCGAACCACGTGCGGCTCTTCTACAGCAAGGACGACCAGGGGCTCGCGCGGGTGACGCCGAAGCAGCTGCTCGAGTGCTGCATGCGAATGAAGCCGGACCGCGTGCTGCTTGCCGAGCTGCGCTCCGAGGAGGCCTTCGACTACCTCCGCAACGTCAACTCGGGTCATCCGGGCTCCATCACGAGCGTGCATGCCGCCTCGGCGGAGCTCGCCTTCGAGCAGCTGGTGCTGCTCGTCAAGCAAAGCCGCGCCGGCTCGGAGCTCGCGCGCCGCGACATCAAGAGCCTGCTCTACATGCTCGTCGACATCGTGATCCAGTTCGGCGTCGAGCGTCACGAGCGCTTCATCAAGGAGATTTGGTACGAGCCGCAGCGCAAGCGCCGGAGCATGGGCCGCTGAGGCTCGCGCGGCGCGGAAGCGCAACTCGGCACGGCCAGGCGATTCGGCACGGGAGCGCAACGCGAGTGGACGACGCGACGGCACGGGCGGGCTTGCTCATGGAGACGGTCGAGCGGCAGCAGCAGCAGGCCCAGTTGGCCATCGAGCGGCTGAGCGCCCTGGCGCAGGGGCTCGATCAGGTGGTGCGGCAGGAGATTCGCAGCGCCTTCGCGGAGGAGTTCCAGATGCTCGGCGAGGCGAGCCGGCGCGCCGCGGAGGCTCTGCACTCGGTGCGTCGAGTCGCGAGCGTGCGGATCGCGCTCTGGGCCCTCGCGGTCACGAGCGCGTGCGCCGCCATTCCGGCGGCGGTCGCGTGGGTCGTGCTGCCGTCGCGAGCGGAGCTCGCGCAAATGCGTCGTGAGCGTGACGAGCTTGCGGCGAGCGTGGCGCATCTGCGCGCGCAAGGCGGGGAGATCGACCTGCGGCGCTGCGGCGCGGCAGACCGGCTCTGCGTGCGCGTCGAGCGCTCGGGTCCGGCGTACGGCGCGAACGCGGACTACCTCATCGTAAAGGGCCATTGAGATGCTCGAGCCGTCGGCATTGCTGCGAGGAGGCTCGGCATGGGCCGCTGCGGTCCCGGCCCTTCTCGGAGCGCTCGGCCTGACGGCAATCCTCGTGCGCGGCAGCGCGCGCGAGGAGGCGCACCGGCGTGGAGCCATTGTTCGGACGCATCCGCGGGCGAGGCGGGCGCGGCGCCGCACGCTGAGAGCCGCGGACTGGACGCCGTTGAGCCTCGGCGGCGTCGTCTTGCAGGCGGAAGATGAGACCAGGCACTTCAAGCTCGTCGGCACCACAGGTACCGGCAAGACGACCGCCATCCGCGAGCTGCTCTGCTGCGCGTTGGCCCGCGGGGACCGCGCGATCATCACCGATCCGCACGGGTCATATCTCGGGCGCTTCTACGATCGCTATCGCGGCGATGTGATCCTCAATCCCTTCGAGGCTCACTCCGTCAGATGGGATCCGTTTGCGGAGGCGCGCAATCCTTACGACTATGAGGAGCTCGCTCGAGGACTGATCCCGCAGAGCGACGACGCCTCGGGACGAGAGTGGCGAGCTTACGCCCGCACGTTCCTCTCCGCCGTGATGCGCCGGTGTGGCGAGGCTGGCGAGCGGGATGTCGGGCAACTCTGGCGCCTGCTCGCGGTCGCCACAAGCGAGGAGGTGCGGCAAGTCGTCGCCGGGACGCCGGCCCAGCCGTTTCTCGATCCGGACAACGCGCGGATGTTCGGCTCCATCCGCTCCGTCGCGGTGTCGGCGGTCGCCGCGCTCGCGTACGTCGCGGCACAGCGCGCCGTGCCGTTCTCGGTGCGCGATTGGGTCGCCGGGGGACGCGGCTCGCTCTTCATCCCGTATCGCGCGGCTCAGATCGCGGCCCTGCGCTCGATCATCGCGGCGTGGACTCGGCTCGCCATCTTCGAGGCCATGAGCTGCCCGAGGGAGGACCGGCGTCTTTGGTTCGTGGTGGATGAGCTCGATGCGCTCGGCGCCATCGACGGGCTGAAGGATGCTCTCGCGCGGCTTCGCAAGTTCGGAGGCCGATGCGTGCTCGGCTTTCAGTCGATCGCGCAGGTCTCGAGCACCTACGGCGCGGGCGATGCGCAGACCATCGTCGAGAACTGCGGGAACACACTCATCCTGCGCTGCGCCGGCAGCGAGCACGGAGGCACCTCGTACTTCGCATCGCGGCTCATCGGCGACCGCGAGATCCTCCGCCGGCACACCTCGCGCGGCCGCGACCGCGGCGCGCTGTTCGCATCCGGCGGTCTGCGCCGCTCCACTCAGGTGAGCGAGCAGCTCGCCACCGAGGCCGCGGTCCTGCCGTCGGAGGTGGAGCAGCTCCCGGACCTCGAGGGATTCCTGAAGACCGCCTCCTCGCCGCGCTGGGTGCGAATTCGACTCGCTGCGCAGGCCGGCCCATGGCGATCTACTACCTGGGCATGAAGACCTTCGGCCGCGCCCGCGGCAAGAGCGGCAGCCGAGCGACGAGCGGCGCCGCCTATCGAGCGGGCGAGCGCATCCGCGATGAGCGCAGCCGCGCCGTGTATGACCATCGGCGCCGACGGGACGTGGTGCACAAGGAGATCGTCCTGCCGACCCGGCTTGCCGCGGCCGGCCGAGCGCTCGACTGGGCGCGCGATCGCGCGACGCTGTGGAACGCCGCGGAGAGTGCCGAGCGGCAAAAGAACGCCCGCGTCGCACGCGAGTTCACCGTCGCCTTGCCCCACGAGCTCGCGCCGGAGCGGCGAGCGACCCTCGCGCGGCAGTTCGCGCAGGAGATCTCCGACCGCTACGGGAGCGCCGTCGATCTGACGATCCACGCGCCCCGCGGAGATCCGCGAAACTTCCACGCCCACCTCTTCGCGACCACGCGCGAAGTCACGCCGCAGGGCCTTGGGCCGAAAACGACGCTCGAGCTGTCCGGCACCGAGCGGCATCATCGCGGCCTGTCGCGATGGTCCGAGGAGCTGGCGTCCATTCGGGATCGCTGGGCGGCGCTTGCGAACGAGACCTTGAAGGAGGCTCACATCGAAGCGCGCATCACGCCGCTCAGTCGTGCCGAGGCGCTGACCCGCGCCGCCGCGCCGCGGCTGCCGCTCGCGGCCTATCACATCGAGCGGCGCGGCGGGCACAGCTTCATCGCCGAACGCATCCGCGAGAAGCATCGCGCCGCGCGAGCGATCGTCGAGCAGATCCGCGCGCGGACGCAAGCCACGTGGGCAGCGCTGCGCGAGACGAGCCATTCACAGACGGCTCATCCCGTGGAGGCGCGTGACGCCTCGGGACTTCATGGCGCGTCGACGCCCCGGCCGAGCGATACGGCGGGCGAGTCGGCTCGTAAGTGGGCTGCGGACCGCCGCGCGGGGCGGTGGGGCCCGGTCACGTCGATCGAGGAGACACAACGCGAATCCGTTCGCAACTGGCTCGCCTTTCGGGAAGCGGCGCTCCGGAAGGGGCACGACGCGTCGCCGGAGAAGTCCGCTCACAGCTCGGCCGCAGCTCGTCAGTCGGGGCAAGGCATGTCGGCCGAGGAGTCGTCCGAGGCGCCGGAGCGGGACAGGTCGCACAGTCATGACTTTGACCTGGGCTTGTAGCGGGCGGCTCGCGCGGTAGCGGGTGAATGAGCCTCATGGACAGAATGCACCGCCCGCCGGAGGGGGAGCGCGCCGCAGAGACCGGAGGGTTCTCCATCACATCGGACGAGGCGTACGTCGCCTGCGCGAGAGCACGCTGCTGGCGATGCCGCGCGGTCATCGAGGTCGTATGCCTCTTTTGCGAGACGGGCGAGATACAAGGGGACCGCTACGAGGACTTTGCGGTCTCGAATATCACCGCAGTCGACGCGGCGCTGTGGCGGCAACTCGAGCGCTGGCCGTACTTTCGGTTCGGGTACAGCCACATCGCGCGGGGTCGATACCTCGCCAACCACTGCCCAAGGTGCGGCGCGCTGCAGGGAGACTATTTCCTGCACTGCGAGCCGAGCGGAGCGTTTTTCACGCTGAAGCGCGCGCCGGCGGGCGCCATCGAGTTCACGCCGCTGCGCGGGCCGGTGCGGTTGACCGGGGACGAAGGATTCGAGCCGTAGCCGTCGCCCTCGATCTCGACCTCCCCGTTGCCCTCGCGCTGGCCCTCGCCGGAGCGTGCCGCCTGCACGCCCGCGCGGGTCACGGTAGACTGTGCGGGCGCGGCGCCCCCGTAGCTCAGTGGATAGAGCGACCGCCTCCTAAGCGGTAGGTCGTCGGTTCAACTCCGGCCGGGGGCGCCAATAAAAAGTGGCGATTTAGCATTAAATTATAAGGACTTATGCGTGAATCGCTTCTTCGCCAGGCTTCGTTCCGCTACGCCCGGATGGGTTGATTTTCGCCCCATTCAAGCGCAAATTCAGCGCAAATTCTCGCGACGGTAGGTCTGGAGAAAGCCATGGCGCGCTCGAAAAACCGACTGAAGTTCACCAAGTCGAGCCTCGAGCAGCTCGTGCCGCCGAAGCGTCCCGACGGCGGCGCTCCGTGCTATGAGACTTGGTTTGACACCGAGCGGCCTGGCCTGGCGTTGCGATTGAGCAGCGAAGGGCGGATGAGCTTCTTTCTCGCGACGACGCAGGATGGTCGCAGCCAGCGGATCAACCTCGGGCGATTTCCGCGTATGACCGTCGAGCAGGCGCGCGCTCGCGCGCGCGAGGTCGACGCCGAGATCGTCGCGGCCGGTCGCAATCCGAATCATGAGCGGAGAGAGCGCCGCCAATCGATCTCGCTCGGAGAGCTCTTCGAGAAATATCGCACTGACTACCTGATTCCACGCGACAAGCCGACCGGGAACGCCGATCAGTACTGGAGGGATTACCTCGCGTCGTGGAGCTCGAGGATGCTCGTCGACATCTCACCCGAGATGGTGATGGCGCTGCATCAGGATATACCGAGGCGAAACAGGCGCCGCGCAAAGCTCGTGCGCGACGAGTCCACGCACGCGCGCAAGATCGTGATTTACGAGACGAAACGGAAGGTCAGTGAAGGCATGGCGAACCGGGTGGTGGGCTTTCTGTCGGCTCTGTATGGCTGGGCAAGCCGCACCATCGATCCGGCGACGAATCGACTCTACTACACCGGCGTCAATCCGGGCTCCCTCGTGACGAAGTACTCCGAGTCGCCGGGCGTCGGGCGCCCCCTCTCCGACGAGGAGATGAAGCGATTTCTGGAGGCGGTCGCGAAGCTGGATCCCTACTGGCGGGATTTCTTCCTCGCGCTCGCCTGGACGGGAGCCCGGCTTTCGAACGTCTGTGCCATGCGATGGGATCAATTGGGTCTCAAAGAGCGTATCTGGTCGATTCCGTCAAAGACGACCAAGACGCATAGACCGTATCGCGTCGCGCTTTCGAGCCCATTGGCGGCGCTGCTCGCTCTGCGACAGAGAGAGTCTACGTCGGAATGGGTATTCCCATCCAAGTCGCGAAGCGGTCATCTCGAGGAGCCGAAGAAGGTCTGGTACGCAATCCTCGAGAGCGCGCGCATCAAAGACTTGCGCCTTCACGACCTTCGCACCACCGCGGCGAGCTGGGGCGCGCTGCAGGCCTGTCTTGTTCCCAAAACGGGAACATGCTAGGCTATGATCGATGAGGATCATCGCCCGGAGCACGCTCAAGCGATTTGTCGAGTCGCAATCCGGGCATCGCGGTCAAGCAGCGCTCAAGTCGGCGGTCGATGCATGGTTCGACGAAGTTCGC
>JASHSR010000237.1 GCA_030038645.1 Gammaproteobacteria bacterium | reverse complement strand
GGCGCGTCGCTCGACGGCTTTGCATTCACGTCCGAAGTTGGTGGAGCTGCTGGGTACCGCCCCCAGTCGGTCTGCTTGCAGGGCAGACTACGCGCCTTCGCGACAACCCCGAGATTGATACCTCCGGTCAGCAACGATCTGACACGCTTCCGGGTAAGGGCCGGGTGCTCTGCCAATTGAGCTACGGAGGTGTGGTGCATCGCCAAGGAATCGAACCTTGCGGGTCATAAGACAGCCGGGTTACAGCCGGCGCGGTCTCCATAGCCGTCTAGCGACACGTGAAGCTGGTGCCCGGTGCAGATTGAGTGCCTGCGACATTCGGTTTGTAGGACCGACGCTCTTCACGTCTGAGCTAACCGGGCATGATTGGCGACCACTAGCGGTAACGATCCGCTCTCACCAAGTAGACAGCTTGGCTGCGACACCTGTCGCATCAGTGGTCAAAATTGGCTGCCGACCTGCGGCTCGAACGCAGCGCGTCCGGATTAACGGTCCGGTTCCCACGCCCGGTGGGACTGTCGGCAAAGATTTGGAGCGGAGTGCGGGAGTCGAACCCGCGTCATCTGCTTGGAAGGCAGAGGCCCAAAGCCGCTAGACCAACCCCGCTCGAATGGAGGGCTTTGTATGTCGCTTTACGGCTCCCCGTCTCCATGCGACGGATCGTAGCGTGCGCCGGACTTTGGGCGGGGGTTTCGGGTGGTCTGAGAGCGTGGATCCTTCGCTCTCGCTTCCTGTCTGCCCCCGGCCTTGCGCCGGAGGCAAGGCCAATCAGAGCTCTATCGCGTTGAGTCGGGCCAGAAATTGCCCGCGCAACGAATGCGACCACGACGGGCTATGGCAGCCGGTCGCGGCGCAGGTATCGAGTGATTCTCTGATTGCAGTAATCATGGCGGCGCGATTTGTACGCGCCTCGGCTTCAGAAGTCAAGCGTTGTGGCGGCACTGCGCGTGAAACATAACACGTCGTCACGAGCAGAAGCGCTGACGCATCCACTACACGATATGCGAGCTACATGCTCCCGGTCGAATCTCGCCGGCGGGCGATCCGGAGCTGCACTACTCTGACGGCGTCGGTTTGCGTATCTCCAATATCCGCGGCTCGAAGCCTCGGCTACGCAGCCAATCGCGCAAAGCGGGGCCCGTTCCGCTTGGCCATGCCTGGCATTCGTGTAAGGGCACATGGCGGAAGGCGTCGAGTTCGTCATTGAGCGCAATTGTGCCATCAGCGGGTACGTGGTACGCGATGATCACCTGATTCATTTGCTCGAACGGGTAGACACCAATGAGCGTTGCTGTCGTGCCATCGAGATCGAGCTCTTCCTTCACCTCACGCAACGCGCACTGCTCGGGCGATTCTGCGCGTTCCAGAAACCCTGTGATTAGTCCATAAAACGATCTCAACATCTGCGGCCAAGCGCGATTGTGCGCAAGCACGACCATGCCATCGTGCTCGACCACGGCGGCGACCACCGGCGTTGGATTGTCATAGTGAACGAAGCCGCAGTTCGTGGAACACGCGCTGCGCAGCTCGCCTTGCACCAGGCGCTGGACGAGTGGGGCAGCACAATAAGGACAGAACTGAAATTGAGGCATTGCAGACCTCACCCGTCGCCAGCGATGGCCGCCGTCCAGCAGTTTACTCAGTTCCCAGGTCGCGGTATTGGCGGCCTTTTCCAGAGCTGCGGGCGGCACGCACGCCTGTCGCGCAAGTCCTAGGGGGCTCTGCGCGGTACAGTAGAGCCGAACATCGAAAAGTCAGCTGCTTAGCGCTCCGCTAATTGTGCGGGTGCTCGAAGAGCTCGACGAACCCTCCAACATCCGGATCGCGGATCACCGCGACTCGTGTGCCGCCGCCGCGCATCGTGACGATGCCGTTGGACACCATTCGCGCCCCGGCGGCCCTCGCTCGCGCGAGGAACGCCTTGAGCCCCTGCACCTCGAAGCCGACATAGCCGACGCCGATGTCCGTGATGCGGGCCGGAACGACGGGCTTCTTGCGGTTCTGAAACTCGACGAGCTCGAAGTTGATGCGTGAGCCGGGTGCAGGGCTCGTGAGCGCGGGATCGGAGCCCGCGAGCCGCGCCTCGAACGCGGCCGGAAAGGACTCGTTGAAGAAGCGCAGAATGTTGCCATGCCCGCCGACCGCGGCGTCGTAGAAGTCGCCGCGCATCCACCGCGACTCGGCACTCACGAGCCTTCCGCCGAGCAGGTCTCCGTAGAAGGCGCGCGCCTTGGCCGAGTTGAGCACGACCAGTCCGACGTGATTGACGCCGGGAAGCAGCGCCGGGCGCGCGGACCGGCCGCCGGCTGCAGGCGACGAGAGACGCTGATCGATGATCTCGATATCCATGCCGTCAGGGTCGGTGATGTAGGCGATCATGCCTTTCTTCCGTCCGGGCGGCGCGATCAGCTTCCCTCCCCAGGAGAGGGCATGCAGCATACCTTTCGCCTCGAGACGCGACCATAGCGCCTGCGCATCGGGTACGACGAGCCCGAAGTGGCTCGCACCGGGATCCCAGGCGGTATGATGCGAGAGATTGCGACGCGGGATACCTCTCAGCTCCCGCAGGTAGATCACGAAGCGCCCACCGGCGGGTTCGTTTACATACATCTTCGCCATGCGCGTCGTGACGCCCCGCGCGCTCCCGATGCCATCGATGCGCTGGAAGACCTCTTCGCTGCGCCATACGGGGGGTGCGGCTGGATCGAGCTTGAACCCGAGCGCCTCGTAGAACGCGATCGATCGGTCGAGGTTCGAGACGCTGCGTCCGGCGAACGCGAGCCCGACCAGGCGACCCTGCTCTGTAGGTGCAGGCGCGGCGTCCGCTGCGGCAGGGGCGGTCGCCTCCGGAGCGGCCCGGGACGGCGCTGGGAGCGCGAACACGGCAAGCGCGGCGATGGTAAGTGCGAGCGCCAGGGCAGCAAGTTTGCAGGTCGCTGTTCGTTTCATCGGCTTTCCTCCCCTTCGGACGCGTGCGATTCTACGACAGCGCGGCGGTCCGCGCGATTGATCGACACCGAGCCCGGCCATGGGGCCGCTCACCTCCTGTCCCGCAACCATTCTCATTTCGGTACGGCACGCGACGGAAGATCTTCCACAGTCAATCGATCGAGCAGACTGGCGGCGATGCGCAGAAGGTCGCGCTCCGCAGGGGTCAATTCTTTCACCATTGCCTGCGCCAGCCACCGATTCTGCCGTCGGGCGTCCTCAACGAGGAGATCATGGCCCTTAGCGGTGATCTCGATGAGCAGCTGGCGGTGGTCCGCTTCATCTTCGCGCCGGCGGATGAACCCGTCCCCCTCGAGCTCGGCGATGATGCGCGTCAACGATTGCGGCTGGAGGCGCTCGAGCTCGGCCAGCCGCGAGGCCGTAAGTGGGCGGCGCGCGCGCTCGAGCCAGCCGAGGACGCTCAGCTTCGAGCCGCTGACGCCGTGGCCGGCGCGCAGGGACCGCAGTCGCCGCGAGAGGGCGCCGGAGCTGCGCCGGAGCGCATTCGCATCGCGGAGCAGTTCCTTGGAAGGTTCCTCGGGCATTTCAGCGAAAGCTCCTGAACCGGTACCACGTTTGGGTCAGGTTCGCGCGTAGTCCGTGACACAAGAGAATCGGGCGGCCGTTTTCGTAGGGCATCGCGTAGGGCGCACCGAACGTACCGACTACCTCAAGGCGGTCACAGTAGTGCTTCCACCGGCGCGCCTCACCGTTGATGTGAATGATCACAGCTCCGTCGTATCCGTGCGCACCCCACAGGAAGTACTGGTTCTCCCCGCTGAGGGCCGGCGGCAAGCCGTCCGCCCGCCCGTAAAAATCGATCGCCGCGGCCTCGCCGTAGTCCGCGGCGATGATCGCTGCGTGGCGCCGCTCGGCATCCGGTAGAGCGCGATAGACCCGTGCGACCTGCTTCTCGAGCACCCGCCAACCCATCTCGTCGGAGAAGACCTGCGTGAGGGGCGCCCCGATTGCGGCGACCTCATCGGGTGGCGGCCTCAGATGGGTCACGCGAAGATACCGCGCGAGAGCCGGCGGATCGAGAATAGGCAGGACGATCGGCAGAAGGATTGCAAAGACGATTGCCGCGGCGATGGACCACGCGCTCGCTACACGTCGACTGAGATCAGCACACGCCACGGCACCGACCGCGAACATCGTCGGGTAGGCAGCAAAAAGGTAGTAGTCCTTCCCGTGGGTTGCAAAATCGAGTGCCGCTGCGCCGACGAACGCGATCGCGAGGAAGCGAAGCGGCTTGAGCGCCGGGGAGACAAAGGGTCCGACTATGCCAGAGAGCCATAGCGGAGCCAGAACGAGATTCGATGCAACGATCTGTTGGATCAAGAAGGCGGCGGGGCTGCCGGTGAGGTCGGTCGGCGCGTGGCGCGAGACGACGCCGAGGAAAGGCCAGCCGTGGGTTGCCTGCCAGATGAGACTCGGGGCGGCAACGGCGCCAGCGAGCGCGGCTCCGACCCAGAACTGCGGCCAAGCGAGGATCCTCCGCTCCCTCGTCAGGAGCAGTCCCGCAAGCAGCGGGATAAGCCACATGACGATCCCATACTTTGCCTCCATCGCGAGTCCAACGACGAGTCCGACCCACAGCATCGCGCGTCGGTCATCGAGCAAGACGGCCCGAGTGATGAGGAAAGCGCACCCGGTCCAGGCGAGCGGCTCGAAAGTCGCCGTGGTTAGCGTCGAAGTAAGGCCCGCAAATGCGGGGCACAGCGCGGCAGCCGCGGCCGCAAGCACGACGGACAGGCCGCTACCGCCCGCGCGGCGCGCAAAGGTCGCCGAGAGCGGCACGAGCGCCGTCGCCGCGAGGACGGCGGGCAGACGAAGAAGCCAGACGTTGATACCGAATATCTGCGTCGCGGCCGCGATCAGCGGTACGAGCGGTGGCTGATCGGCATAGCCGAAATCCGGATGGCGTCCGCAAACAATGAAATAAAGCTCGTTGCGAAAGACATCATAGCGTCCCGCGACCGCGAGATGCAGCAGCGCCGTCGCTGCGGTAATCGCGCACACGGCGAGGAGTACGCGCGATGAGTCGCCGGCCACGAGCGCTTCGCGTACCGCACTCTCTCCGGTGGCGGGAGTCGGAACGGGTCGTGATATACTACGCACATACGTAGTAATATCATAATCACCTCGGAGAAGGAAGCGCTTCGGTACTTCTGCAATAACTCGATATAATCCCGCTGACGTCACACCTCTATATGGAGCTCAGCGTATGGATAGTTCACGCGACTAGGACGCAATGGCGTATTAATAGGAAACAGCGTGCGGCGACGATGGTGCACGTGCAGATCTCCGCTCGAGACCACCTGTACACGAGCTCGCTCAACGCCCCCACAACGCTGATCTTGGCTCGAGAGTTTTCGATTTCTATGAAGAGCCCGAGCGCGACGCACACAAAGGCGACGATGCCGGATCGAGACCGTGACGGCCCGAGCTCAAGTCATCTCGCTGGCGGGAGTAAAGGTTGCGTCACGGCCCGAAAGGCTTCGAGGGCTTCGCACTGAGCACAGTGGCGCGCGAGCTGCGGCCAGCGTGCGGCATCGAAGCACTCGGGGTGCGCCTCGCGCAGGAACCGCAGGGCGCATGCGACGGCGATATCGGCATGCCCGATCCGCTCGCCCGACCAGTACGCGTTGGGCATTGAGCGCCGGTCCGCCTCGAGCGCGTCGACGACGGCCTGGATCTGGGTGTGGCAACGCTCGATCCAGACCGTCGAGGAACGCTCGTGGAGCACGCGCTCGTAGACGAGAATTACTGCCTTGTCGGCTAGGCCGCTTGCCAGAGCGCAGACCTTGAGCGCCTGACGGCGCGCCGGTCCGCCGCGCGCAATCAGCGCCCGCTCCGGTCCGGCCAACTCGTCGAGATAATCGAGAATCGCGGCGCTCTCGATCAGGGGCTCGCCATCCTCGACCACAAGCACTGGTACGCGGCGCAGCGGGTTGAAGGGAGCGATCCGCGCAGCATCTCCGAAGGTCGACCAGGGGCGGTGCTCGTACGGGAAACCGTAGAGGACAAGCGCGATGGCAACCCGCCTGACGAAGGGTGAGTCGTACTGACCGATCAGGATCACGACGCCTGAACCTCGAAGACTGACACGTTCCCGCCCCAACCGGGGGCTACAAGCGCTGGGACAGCCATCCAGTTGCCGATAGAGCGTGCACCAGCGTACGCGGCAGTCCGCCTGGCCCCTCCGCGACATTCAGCTCCAGAGCCGATGAAGAGACAGTCTTTGCTCATGCGGAGAATGCCTGCGAGCTCGCTACTTCAGGGCAGGTCCTGCGCGATGCGCCAGAGAACGCCGGAAGGATCGAAGAGGACGAAGTCGCGCATCTTCCAGGGTCTATCGTCAGGGGGCTCGGCGCGCACGCCGTACTTCTCGATAATTTTCTTGTCCTGAACGCCGGCCCACCATGCATCTACATCCTTCACCAGCAGATGCATCATAAGGTTTTCGGCGAATTCCTTGACGTAGAAGCGCTGCAGTAGAAAGCCGACTTTTCCATGGTTGCCATGGTCGCCATAATGGAAATATGCAAGGTCGCCCTCGCTTCCCCAGCACAAGGTGAATCCCAAGTCCTGATAGAACTGCTTCGAGATCTCGAAGTCTCGTGCGGGCACGAATGCCTTGAGCTCGATTGGCTCGGTGTCGCCCATTGGCGCTCCTACGACACGCATTGATGCGGTGATAATACACCGCACCGGCGTTTTCGGCCGCGTGCTGAAGCACCTCGGTTCGGATGCCGACCGGCGCTCGCGGACGCTGACTCGATACCTTGGTGGTCGACTGCCGGCGAAATTCGACAAGTCGCGACGGCGTCAGAGCTCCGCTAGGCTTTCCCGCCCCAGAATTCTTCCATCTTGCGGCGAACCTCCGCATCCGGTAGACGGCCATGGCCCGCAGCCTCGTTGTCCTCGAGGTGCGCGAGCTTGCTTGCGCCTGGAATGGCGCACGTCACCGCCGGGTGGGACACCACGTACTTGAGGAAGAACTGGCTCCAGCTGGTAATCCCGAGATCCGCCGCCCACGGAGGAAGCTTGCGATCCCCGACTTGGTCGAGCAGCAGATTGCGCCCACCGCCGAGCGGGACGGCGGCCATGACAGCCATCCGGCGCTTGACTGCAAGGGGCAGTATCTCGGCTTCGGCGGTCCGATCCCCGAGCGAGTAGTTCACTTGCACGAAGTCGAGTGGGTAGCGTCGCATGTACTCGAGGAGCCGCGGGTACTCCGGTGGGCGGATGGACGTGATGCCGATGTAACGCACGCGGCCCTGCTTCTTGAGCTCCATGACCAACGGCATCATCGACTCGACGCTGTAGATGAAATGCACGAACAGTAGATCCACTTTGTGCAGACGCTGCATCGAGCGCTCGAAGCTCTCGCGTCCGCCGACGCCGTCGCCGAATAGACGGCGTCCTGGACCAGGCGGAAATCCAGGAGGCGCGCCGGGCCTGTTGAGCTTTGTGGCGATGAACATCCGCTGCGTCACTCCGAGCTCCTCGAGCGCCTTGCCGATCTGCACCTCGCTGTTTCCATACAAGGCGGCGGTGTCGATGACCGTGCCACCGAGCTCGTACATTCGTTTGAGGATGCTGCGCACATCGTCGTATGGCGTACGGCCGAAGCGATTCGTCCCGATACCGATGACCGGGATCCTCTCGCCCGTTGAGGGGATAGCCTTCGTGATCACCCGACCGTCGGCGGCGCGCAGCATGGGCGGCAGCGCGGCCGAAACACCGCTCAGCAGTCCGAGGCGGAGCAATCCTCGACGGGACTGCGAAATATCGTAGCGTGACATGACAATGCACCCGCGTGGCAGGTTTCGTTGCAAGCGTCGAGTATAAGCAATGTTATCCTCTTCGCCATTGGGGCGAACCGAATCTCGCTCGCAACCATTTGAATTTGCTGACGCATGATAATGCGGCAAGCGAGAGTTGCCCAATTTCTCACCCCCAACGTAACGCGACCGACTTCGGCAGGATTGGCTGCGTGAAGGCTCTCGAGGTGTCTCCGCTGCGCCCCGTTCTCGGCCGCGTGCCGATGCAGGGAAGGGCTGCATTGCTGAAGCGCTCGTTGCAATATCGAGCGGCGAGAGCGGGCGGAAATGGAATAGAGTTGATCATACGATCCACCGCGGAACACGCGATGTATACTCCTGCCAGTCGGTTCCGAAGTGGCGGACTGCCCAGGGCTCCTCAGACAAAATCACGCGAAGGTAGAATGCGCATAGAACCGTCACCGCATAAGCAAGAAGCACCCAGGATGCCCAGAATGCGCTCCATCCGAGAAGAATGGTCGTGACACCGACGTACATCGGGTTGCGAGAGATGCGGTACGGTCCGGTCGTCACAAGCCGCTGCGGCGGCGCCCAGGGCGCTAACGTACCGTGCCCGGCAACGTAGAACTCGCGTACGCACCACAGCAGTAGAAGTGTGCCGCCGGCAAGCAACGTTATCGCGATGGGGAGGTGCCGCGCTCGGTGCCCCCCAGATAAGCCGACCACGATGGGCACCGCGAATGCGACGACGCCAGGTAAGGCGAGAAATGCTACAACTGCGCGAACCAACGTGCTGTTGTCCCGCATGGTAGCTCCCGTGGCGCGAATCAGCTTTGTATTTTACAAGCCTTCCGGCTCGGCGACCGCCTCTAGATTCAGGCGCCGACCGGGCCGGAAATCGGCGAGGTAGAGGATATTCCCCTCGGCTATACGGTGCTGCATACTGACGATCAGCACCAGATCATCATTTCCAACGACACGATGGCCCAGCAGACGGTAATCAGACCGCCCGGGGACCCCGAGCAAGGCGGACAGGACAAAGGCTGACTGAGCCGATGCGCCGCAGGTCCGGGCGCCAAGGCCAAGTCCCACACACTGATCTGATCCGGACCGCCGGGCTTCGGCTAGAATGAAATACCAGTCCTCGGGAGCTCATGCGTGCCATCCGCAGTTCCGCAATCGGTCGTGGCCCAGCTCACACGGGCAGCCATTTTTCTGGTCGTGACGGTCAACCCCGGAGAGGAGAATGGCGACACCGTTCGCGCGCTGTGCGGCGATCTGGCCGCGCTCCTGCGCGCAGTCGGCTTCCGCGACCTCGAGGGGCGGCTGTCCTGTGTGACGGCATTCGGCTCCGATGCATGGGACCGTCTCTTTGGAACGCCGAAACCGAAGGATCTGCATCCCTTTCGCGAGATCCGCGGCCGCCACCACGCCGTCGCAACGCCCGGCGATATCCTCTTTCACATCCGCGCCACGCGGATGGACCTCTGCTTCGAGCTCGCGACACAGATCATGTCGCGTCTCGGCGGCGCCGTCACCGTCGCGGACGAAGTGCACGGCTTCAGCTATTTCGACGATCGCGACCTGATCGGCTTCGTTGACGGAACGGAGAACCCGCTGGGTCAGGCCGCCATCGACGCCACGCTCATCGGCGAAGAGGATGCCGCATTCGCGGGCGGGAGCTACGTGATCGTGCAGAAGTATCTGCACGACGTCGAGGGCTGGAATGCCCTGGCCATCGAGGAGCAGGAAAAAATCATCGGCCGTACCAAGCTCTCCGACATCGAGCTGGACGATGCAGTGAAGCCGACCTGCGCCCACAACGCCCTGACGACGATCGTCGAGAACGGCGAGCAGTTGGAGATCGTGCGCGACAACATGCCGTTCGGGGATGTCGGCAAGGGGGAATTCGGCACCTATTTCATAGGCTATGCGCGTTCCCCGCGGCGAATCGAGCTGATGCTCGAGAACATGTTCGTCGGCCGCCCGCCGGGTAACTACGACCGACTGCTCGATTTCAGCCGCGCCGTGACCGGGACGCTCTTCTTCGTGCCCTCGGTCACGATGCTGGAAGACGTCGCCGCCAGGCAAGCGGTACCATTGGCTGCGAGGCCGGCGGCGGCGGAAGCGCTCAAGCCTGAAGACGAGCCGAAGCCGAAGCAGCGTCCCGCGGACGGATCACTCGGTATCGGTTCCCTCAAAGAGAGAGACAGTACATGAATAATCTGCATCGAGAGCTCGCGCCTGTCTCCGACAAAGCCTGGGCACAAATCGAACAGGAGGCGTCTCGTACCCTCAAGCGCCACCTGGCTGCGCGTCGCGTGGTGGACGTGCAGGGACCCAAGGGTTACGAGCTCTCCGCGGTCGGCACCGGTCACCTGCGGCAGATTCAACCGCCGGGCGACGGTATCCAGGCTGCGCAGCGCGAGGCGAAGGCGCTCGTCGAGCTGCGCGTCCCGTTCGAGCTCGCGCGGGAGGCGATAGACGATGTGGAGCGCGGCGCAACAGATTCCAACTGGGCGCCGGTGAAGGAAGCGGCGCGCAAGATCGCCTTCGCCGAGGATCGCGCTGTCTTCGACGGATACGCCGCGGCGGGGATTCAAGGCGTGCGCCAGGGATGCAGCAATCCGGGAGTCGCGCTCCCCTCCCACGTGAAAGGTTACGCGGGCGCCGTGGCGCAGGCGGTGAGCCAGCTGCGCCTGGCGGGTGTCAACGGTCCTTACACGCTCGTGCTCGGCGCCGAGGCCTATACGGCCGCAAGCGGAGGAAGCGACGACGGCTATCCGGTTCTCCGACACATCCAGCGCCTCGTCGATGGAGAGAT
>JASHSR010000236.1 GCA_030038645.1 Gammaproteobacteria bacterium | reverse complement strand
GCCCGGGACGTCCGGGCCGATCTTGCCCGCGTGGCCGCCGGCCCGCCTCCATGTCGGACACCTCACTGAAGCTGATTGCCGGGCTCGGCAATCCGGGCGCGGAGTACGCGCGCACTCGGCACAACGTCGGCTTCTGGCTCGTGGCTGAGCTCGCGCGCCGTCACGGCGGCGTGTTCCGCGTGGAGTCCCGCCATCAGGCGGAGCTCGCGCGCGTGCGGATCGGGGCGGCGGACCTCTGGCTCGTCAAGCCGATGACCTACATGAACGCGAGCGGCGGAGCCGTCGGCAGCGTCGCGCATTTCTACAAGGTCGCACCTGAGGAGATCCTGGTCGCCTATGACGAGCTCGACTTTCCGCCGGGCACGGTGCGGCTGAAGCAGGGCGGCGGCGCCGCGGGCCACAACGGTGTGCGCGACATCATCGCGAGCGTCGGCGAGTCGTTCTGGCGCATGCGGATCGGCATCGGCCGTCCGGGCGCAAAGGGCGAAGGGATCGACCACGTCCTGTCACGCCCGACGGCGGAGGAGGAGCGGCTGATCCGCGAGACGATCGAGGCGGGAGCGGACGCCGTTCCCGTGATGCTGGAGCAAGGCGCACAAGTCGCGATGAACCGTCTGCACTCGCGGGACGAGCCTCCCAAGCCGATTTGATTTCGAGTCATGGCCATTCAATGCGGAATCGTCGGTCTGCCGAACGTCGGCAAGTCGACGCTGTTCAATGCGCTAACGAGCGCCGGTATCGCCGCGGAGAACTATCCCTTCTGCACGATCGATCCGAACGTCGGGATCGTGCCGGTGCCCGACCTGCGGCTCGAGGAGCTCGCGGCGATCGCGAAGCCCGAGAAGATCGTTCCGGCGACGGTGGAGTTCGTGGACATCGCGGGGCTCGTCGCCGGCGCCTCGCAAGGCGAGGGGCTCGGCAATCAATTCCTCGCGCACATCCGGGAGGTGGATGCGATCGCGCACATCGTGCGCTGCTTCGAGAACGCCGACATCGTGCACGTCGCCGGCAAGATCGATCCGCTCGCCGACATCGAGACGATCAACACGGAGCTTGCGCTCGCCGACCTCGCGACCGTCGAGAAGGCGTTGGACCGCGCGGCACGCGCGTCCAAGAGCGGCGACAAGGACGCGGCACGCAAGCGCGATCTGCTCGAGAAGGTGAAGGCGCAGCTGGACAAGGCTCAGCCGGTCCGCGCGTTGATTCTCAGCTCGGAGGAGCGGGGCGATCTGCGCGAGCTGCACCTGCTCACGGCGAAGCCGGTCATGTACGTGGCCAACGTCGATGAGGCCGGGCTCAAGGGCAATCCCTATCTTGCGGCCGTCGAGAAGCTCGCCGACGCGGAAGGCTCGCAGGTGGTCGCGGTCTGCGCCGCGATCGAGGCGGAGATCGCGCAGCTCGAGCCGGCCGACCGGGCGGAGTTCCTGAAGGAGCTCGGGCTCGATGAGCCGGGCCTGAGCCGCGTGATCCGCGCGGCGTACCGGCTGCTCGGGCTGCAGACGTTCTTCACGGCCGGCCCGAAGGAGGTGCGCGCGTGGACGGTCCGCGCGGGCGCGACTGCGCCGCAGGCCGCGGGCGTCATCCACACGGACTTCGAGCGCGGGTTCATCCGTGCCGAGGTGATCTCATTTGCGGATTACATCGAGCACCGCGGCGAGACGGGCGCGAAGGAAGCGGGAAAGCTGCGGCTGGAAGGGAAGGAGTACCTCGTGCGGGAAGGGGATGTCGTGCATTTCCGGTTCAACGTGTGAGGGGGCCGAGTCCACCGGGAGGCCGGTGCAGGAGGGCGTAGCGCGGCGTAGGAGCGTGCTGGAGCCAGGCGCGCTTGCGGCGCCCGGCGCGTAAGATCCGTAACCGGGCATGAGCGCACCGGCATGCGTGCAAATCGGCACGCGGCGATGTTCCTGGGGGAGATGTGGGTCCGACGGTCTTCTTGAGCTATTCGCGCGACGACCAGCCGGTCGCGCAGCGGATTGCCGAGGCCTTGCGCAGCGGCGGCATCGAAGTGTGGCTCGACACGAGCGAGCTGCGCGGCGGGGAGGCCTGGGACCGCAATATCCGCCTGCAGATCAAGAGCTGTGCGGTGTTCGTCCCGATCATCTCGGGCCGCACCGAGCAGCGCTCCGAGGGCTACTTCCGGTTCGAGTGGCGGCTTGCGATCGAGCGCATGCGTCACATGGCCGATGGCGTGCCGTTCCTTGCGCCGATCGTGGTGGACGAGACCTCCGACGCCCACGCCGTGGTGCCCGAGGAGTTTCTGCGCGTGCAATGGATGCGCCTGCCGTCGGGGCAACCGACTCCAGCCTTCATCGAGCAGATCCGGCGCATGCTGGCCGGCAAGCCGGCCGAAGCGGCGGCAAGGCTGACAGAACCGGCCGGACGGCTGACAGAATCCAAGGGAGCCCTGGACAAGCCTACGGGAGGGCTCGCCGAAGCGACGGGGCGGGCGGGCGAGGGCGTGGCATGGCCCGCCGAAGCAGTGGGACGCTCCGCCGGTGCGGCCAGACGGCCTCTCGAGGCAGCGAATCGAGCCGTCGACAAATCCGTCGCCGTGCTGGCGTTCGCAAACCTCAGCCGCGACGCCGAGAACGAGTACTTCAGCGACGGCATCAGCGAGGAGTTGCTGAACTTGCTCGGGAGGATCCCGGGGGTCCGTGTCGCGGCGCGAACGTCCGCATTCTATTTCAAGGGCCGCAACGCGACGATACGCGAGATCGCATCGACGCTCGGCGTTGCGCACATCGTCGAGGGCAGCGTGCGCCGGTTCGGCTCGCGCGTGCGCATCTCGGCGAAGCTCATCAACGCAGCCGACGGCTTCCAGCTCTGGTCGGACTCGTTCGACCGCGAGCTGCAGGATATCTTCGTGCTGCAGGACGAGATCGCCTCGCTCATCGCGCAGAGCCTGCAGCTGAAGCTCCTGGGAACCGGCCGGGCCACGCGAGTCGTCGATCCGGAGGCGCACCGGCTGGTTCTCGAAGGCCGGCATTTCTTCGGGCTGCGTACGGCCGCGGGCTTTGCACGCGCGCGGCAACTCTTCGAGGCTGCGGCTGGGATCGATCCGAGCTTCGCCGACGCTCACGCGGGACTCGCCGAGGTATGGCCGATGGGCGCCTGGTACGAGTCGGTCCGGGACTTCACGGCATCGCAGGAAGTGATGCAGCACGCGGCTGCCGAAGCGCACAGGGCCGTCGAGCTCGACCCCACCTTGCCCGAGGCGCATGCGGCGCTCGGGCTTCTCGCGTACGTGACGCGGCGCTGGGGTGAGGCGGAGCGATGCTACCTCGAAGCGCTGCGCCTCAATCCAAATTTTGCGACCGTGTATCACTGGTACGCGCACCTTTTGTCGCTCCAGGGGCACCTCGATCAGGCGCTGACGAAACTCGAGCGCTCGTTTGAGCTGGATCCGCTCGCCCGATCGATGCTGATCATCTACGCCTCTCACTTGAATCTTGCGCGCCGGTATGCGGCGGCGCTCGCTGTCGTCGATCGCGCTGCAGCGTTGATCACTCCGGATGAGGACAACTATGCGGCCTTGCAAGGTCCACGCGCGTTTGCATTGTGGTCCCTGGGCCGCACGGCCGAGGCCGTCGGCGCCGCACGGCTCGTGTTCCGGGACGCCTCTTGGTACTCGCCTCCGCGGTGGTGGGCCGATGAGGAAGCGCTGTTTGTCCTGCGCAGTGCCGGTCACGTGGAGGAAGCCCGCGAGCGCTATAGCCGACTGCAGTCGCAACTGCCGCCGAGCGGCCCGGCCCACGGAACGCTCCTCAATGCGGTCGGTCGCTTCGAGGACGCTCTGCCGTATCTCGAGCACTGTCCGCAGACCTCCCTCTTCCGCCTTTATTACCATGAGATCTGGGACGGCGTGCGGGAGGATCCCCGATTCCAGCAGTTGCTCGGCAGACTGGGCTGCGAGGCGGAGTACCGCGTTGCGCGGCAGACACTGGCGCGGATGCTGCTGAGCGCGGGTGCCGGGATAGGCGCGCCGACAGAGACGCGGGCGGCTTCAGGGACGGGCGTGGGCACGGGCACGGGCGGGGGCACGGCGGTCTCCTGACCGAGGGTCGAATGGCTGAAGCGGTCTTCTTGAGCTATTCGCGCGACGACCAGCCGGTCGCGCGGCGAATCGCGGATGCGTTGCGCAGCAGCAGCATCGAGGTGTGGCTCGACACTAGCGAGCTGCGGGGCGGGGAGGCTTGGGATCAGAGCATTCGCCGGCAGATTGGCGCCTGCGCGCTGTTCGTTCCCATCATCTCGGCGCACACGCAGCAGAGATCGGAGGGCTACTTCCGCCTGGAGTGGCGGCTCGGGATCGAGCGCACGCATCGCATGGTCGACGGCATACCGTTCCTTGCGCCGGTCGTCGTGGACGACACGCCGGAGAGCGGGGCAGTGGTGCCCGCGGAATTTCTTCGCGTGCAGTGGATGCGGCTGCCGTCGGGGTTGCCGACCCCGGCGTTCGTCGAGCAGATCCGGCGCATGCTCGCGGCGCTGCGCGCTCCAATGGCAGGGGGGACTGCAGCCGCGGCTGCACTGCCGCTGGGGCCGGAGCGATCCGGCGCCGGTGCCGGAATCGGGGCGGCACCAGGCGCCGTGATCGGGGCGGTGTCTGCCCAAGGCGAGGCGGCGCGGACGGGCGAGAAATCGGTGGCGGTGCTCGCGTTTGCGAATCTGAGCCAGGACGCCACGAACGAGTTCTTCAGCGACGGGATCAGCGAGGAGCTACTGAATCTCCTCGGGAGGATTCCGGGGGTCCGTGTCGCGGCGAGAACTTCCGCGTTCTACTTCAAGGGCCGCAATGCGACGATCCATGAGATCGCGGCGACACTCGGCGTCGCGCACATCGTCGAGGGCAGCGTACGCAAGTTCGGCTCGCGGGTGCGCATCTCGGCCAAGCTCATCAACGCAGCGGACGGTTTCCAGTTGTGGTCGGACTCGTTCGATCGCGAGCTCGAGGACATCTTCGCGCTTCAGGACGAGATCGCCGCGCTGATTGCGCAGAGCTTGCAGTCTCGACTGGTGCACGGCGCGCGCCTCATGCGGGCGGTCGATCCGGAGGCGCACCGGCTGGTTCTGGAGGGGCGGCATTTTTGGACGCTGCGCACGGAGGCCGGCTTTGCGCGCGCGCAGAAGCTGTTCGAGGCGGCGCTGCAGATCGACCCGAATTTCGCCGAGGCGCATGCGGGGCTGGC
>JASHSR010000235.1 GCA_030038645.1 Gammaproteobacteria bacterium | reverse complement strand
GATGTCGTAGCCGTGAGTGCTGCCGGGCCGCGCTCGCAGATAAGGCGAGCAGTAGACGTGGCTCACGCCGAGATCGCTGAGGTACGGCACGAGCGCGGTGGCGTCGCGAAGGGTGAACGACGCGTTGAGCTGCAGGCGATAGGTGGCGCGCGGAACGATCGCCCCGCGCGAGCGCTCTGCCGGAGGCGCCGCGCCGGAGAGCACCGGCCCCGGCTCCGATTGGGACGCCGCCCCGCGCGGCTCGCCCTGCGGCGGGGTGCGCCCGTCCCGCTCACCGCTCGTCATGGCCGCGCTCCAGCAGCCAGATGACGCTCCAGGGCTCGAGCTCGTCGCAAGTCACGACCGGGCGCGGAGGGGGATGGGTCGTGAAGATCACGTGCCTGCCCGGGTCTGCGGCCCCGTGCCCGCGCCGACGCTCCGCCGCCCGTCCGGCGGCCCGCGCCGCGCGGTCCGTCAGATTGGCGAGCAGGCGGAGCGTTGCGCCGCCGGCAAGCGCCCAGTCGACGGCGAGCGCGCCGTCCTCCTGCCCTGCGACGCACGCGCCGGAGAGAATTTGCGGAACGAGCGGGACGATCTCGCGCCGGCGTAGCGCGAGCAGGCGCTGGTAGTAATCGAGCGTACGCGCCTGCCGCACATCGCGCGGCCCGTGCCAGTCGAGGCGAGCTGCGCGCTCCGTCGCGGCGTCCGTCGGGTCCGGGAGGCTCTCGAGCGCGCCCGGCGAGCGGAATCTCTCGAAATGCGAGAACTCGCGGCGCCGTCCCTCTCTCACCTGCGCGGCGAGGTCGGGGCCGAAGTCGCAGAAGTAGGGGAAGGGCTGCGGCGCGGCGTACTCCTCTCCCATGAAGAGCATCGGCGGAGAGGGCGCGAGCAGCAGAACCGCGACCGCGGCGCGCAGCGCCCGCTCGTCGCTCACGAGATGGGCGATGCGCTCGCCCAGGGCGCGGTTGCCGATCTGGTCGTGGTTCTGCAGGAAGTTGACGAAGGCCGTCGGCGGCAGGTGCGAGCTGCGCTCGCCGCGCGCGCGCCTCTGGTGGCGGGACGCCTCGCCCTGATACCCGAAGCCCTCCGCGAGGCAGCGGCAGAGCATCGCCCGCGGACGGTCGGTGTAGTCCTCGTAATAGCCGTCCGACTCGCCGGTGAGGATCACGTGCAGGCAGTGATGGAAGTCGTCGTTCCACTGCGCATCGAAGGTCTCGGGGGCGCCCGCGGGGCCGAGGAATCGCGCCTCGTTCGCGGCGTTCTCGAGCACGAGGTAGATCGGACGGTCGCGCCCCGGACCCGCCCGCGCGGCGCGGGCGATCTCGGTCAGGATGTGCGGGCGGCCGTCGTCGCGAATGGCGTGAACGGCGTCGTAGCGCAGCCCGTCGAGGTGATATTCCTCGAGCCAGTAGAGCGTGTTGTGAACGAAGAAGTCGCGAACCGGGCGGCTCTCCTCGCCGTCGAAATTGATCGCGGCGCCCCACGGCGTGCGGTGCCGCTCGGTGAAGAACTGCGGCGCGTAGCGGCCGAGATGGTTGCCCTCGGGTCCGAAGTGGTTGTAGACGACATCGAGCAGCACGGCGATGCCGTGGCGGTGAGCGGCCGCGACGAGCGACTTGAGCTCGCGAGGCGTTCCGTAGGCGGCGTCGGGCGCATACGGCAGGACGCCGTCGTATCCCCAGCCGCGCTTGCCCGGAAAATCGGCGACGGGCATCAGCTCGATCGCGTTGACGCCGAGCTCGGCGAGCTGCTCGAGCCTGCGCTCGGCGCCTGCGAACGTCCCCGCCTCGCTGAACGTGCCGACGTGCAGCTCGTAGAGCACGGCTTCGTGCCACTCGCGCGCCCGCCACTCGCCGTCCGTCCACTCGAACGCTTCCGCGTCGACCACCTCGCTCGGTCCGTCCACGTCGTGGGGATTGAAGCGTGAGGCGGGATCGGGCACATCGAGCGAGCCGTCGATGCGGTATCGATAGCGCGCTCCGGCGCGCGCATCCGGCGTCACGAGCTCGAACCAGCCCGCTTGCGCCGGGCGCATGGCAAGAGGCCGCGCGGCCTGTCCCTCGTACAGCAGAAGCTCCACGCTCCTCGCCGCCGGCGCCCAGAGCCGAAAGCGCACCCGGCCGTCCGCGGCGATCTCGGCGCCGAACGGCATGCGGTGCGCGCGCCGCTCAACCAACACTCACCTCGCAGAGCAGCGCGAGCGAGCGGCCTTGCAGCGCGTACGTTTCACCTGGCGCGCGCGCCTCGCCGCCACCGCCGCCAGCGTTTGCAGCACCGCCTGCGTCGCCAGCGCTGCCAGCACCGCCAGCATTTGCAGCACCGCCGGTGTCGCCAGCACCGCCAGCATCTGCAACGCCGCCCGCATCGGGAGCCGCCGTGTCGAGCAGCGGGAGCCAGCGGGCCCCTGGCCGGAACTGCGGCAGCACGAAGCCGATGGCCTCGTAGTGAGCGTTGAAGAGCAGCAGGAAGTTATCGTCCTTCAGCGGCCGGCCGCGCGGGCTCAGCCGCTCGAGCGCCGCCCCGGAGAGATAGACGCCGAGACAGCGCGCAAACTCCTGGTCCCACTCCTCGTCGGTCATCTCGGTCCCCGCGGGGTTGAGCCAGGCGACATCCTTGATGCCGTCGCTCGCCACGGGGCGCCCTTTCAGAAAGCGGCGCCGCGCGAACACCGGGTGCCGGCGCCGGAAGGCGACCATGCGCCCGACGAAGGCGAGAAAGTCGCGCTGCTCCTTCGTGAGATCCCAGTTGAGCCAGGAGAGCTCGTTGTCCTGGCAGTAGGCGTTGTTGTTGCCGCACTGGGTGCGGCTCAGCTCGTCGCCGCCGAGCACCATGGGCACGCCCTGCGACAGCAGCAGGGTCGCGACGAGGTTGCGCTTCTGGCGCGCGCGCAGGGCGCGGATGGCCGCATCGTCCGTCGGTCCTTCGGCGCCGCAGTTCCAGGAGCGGTTGTTGTCGCTGCCGTCGCGGTTCTCCTCCTCGTTGGCCTCGTTGTGCTTGCCGTTGTAGCTCACGAGATCCTCGAGCGTGAAGCCGTCGTGCGCGGTGACGAAATTGATGCTCGCGTGCGGCTTGCGTCCGCTCGCCTCGTACAGGTCGGCGGAGCCGGAGAAGCGGCGCGCGAACTCCCCGATGAGGCCGCCGTCCCCCTTCCAATAGGCGCGGATGCTGTCGCGGTACTTGTCGTTCCACTCGTTCCAGCCGGGCGGGAAGTTTCCAACCTGATAGCCGCCGGCGCCCACGTCCCAGGGCTCCGCGATGAGCTTGGTCTGCGACAGTACGGGGTCCTGCGTGATCGTGTCGAAGAAGGAGCCGAGCCGGTCCACGTCGTAGAGCTCGCGCGCCAGAGTCGAGGCGAGGTCGAACCGGAAGCCATCGACGTGCATCTCCGTCACCCAATACCGCAGCGAGTCCATGATGAGCTGCAGCACGCGCGGGTGCTGCAGGTTGAGCGTGTTGCCGGTCCCCGTGAAATCCATGTAGTAGCGCGGATTCTCCGGCGAGAGCCGGTAGTACGAGGCGTTGTCCACGCCGCGAAAGGCGAGCGTCGGCCCGAGCTGGTTGCCTTCCGCCGTGTGGTTGTAGACCACATCGAGGATGACCTCGATCCCTGCCGAGTGCAGCGTCTTGACCATCGTCTTGAATTCGCTGATGCCGCCCGTCGCGCTGTAGCGCATCTCGGGGGCGAAGAAGCCGATCGTGTTGTAGCCCCAGTAGTTCCTCAGGCCCCGCTCGAGCAGGTAGCGGTCGTCCACGAACGCGTGCACCGGCATGAGCTCGACGGCGGTGATGCCGAGCGCGAGCAGGTGCTCGATGATGGGCGCCGTCGCGATGCCGGCGTACGTCCCGCGTAGCTCGGCGGGCACGCCGGGGTGTCGCATCGTCATGCCGCGCACGTGCAGCTCGTAGATCACGGTGTCGTGCCACGGCGTGCGCGGCGGAAGATCGTCGCCCCAGGTGAACGCGGGGTCGACGACGCGGCACTTGGGCATGCCCGGCGCGCTGTCGCGCTTGTCGAAGGAGAGATCCTCCTTCGAGTGGCCGATGCGGTAGCCGAAGTGCGCGTCGCTCCAGCGCAGCCGGCCCTCGATCAGCTTGGCGTAGGGCTCGATCAGGAGCTTGTTGGGATTGAAGCGAAAGCCCTTCTCCGGCTCGTAGGGGCCGTGGATGCGATAGCCGTAGAGCAGGCCGGGGCGCGCCTCCGGCAGATAGCAGTGCCAGATGAGATCGGTGCGCTCGCGCTGCTCGATGCGCTGCACCTCGTGCCGGCCGGAAGGATCGAACAGGCACAGCTCGACCCGGGTCGCGTGCTCGGAGAACAGCGAGAAGTTGACGCCTTCGCCGTCCCAGGTCGCGCCGCGCGGGTAAGGCTCTCCCGGCCAGATGGCCGTGACGCGCGTGCCGAGCGCGCGGGAAGTGCTCTCGTCGTTCATGCCGCTCCTTGCGTGCCGCCGGCGGAGTCGGTTCGTGCGCCGGCGATGTCAGCCCGTACCACGGGCGGTGTCGGTCTGCAGCGCCGCGGCGATGTCAGTCCGTGCCGCCGCGGCGCCGTCAGTCGGCGCCCACGAGATGCAGGAGTGTGGCGAGCGGAGTGCTCGCCCATTCCGGACGGTTGCGCAGCTCGTAGCGCAGCTCGTAAAGGGCCTTCTCGAGCTCGAACAGCTCGAGCAGCGGCCGCGCCTCCCCGAGCGAGGCGTAGAGGTGGCCGGCGCGCGCGCAGTCGTCGTAGGCGGTAAGGAAGGCCTCCCGCGCCTCGGCTTCCCACGCGACGAGCAGCGGCTGCCATTTGGCGCAGTCCTCGTTCGTCTCGACCGCGCAGCGCCGCATGGCCGCGTGCCTCGCGTAGACGAGCGAGCGCAACATGCCGGCCACGTCGCGCAGCGGCGAGCTCTTCTCGCGCCGCTCGGCGAGCGGCCGGGCGGGCTCGCCCTCGAAGTCCACGATGATGAAGTCGTTGCGTTGCAGCAGCACTTGCCCGAGATG